>JACZXR010000108.1 GCA_022571535.1 Deltaproteobacteria bacterium
CCCCGCTCCGTCCGGCAGCAATCGCTTCGAGCTTCCACATTTGGCTGCCATCGGTCGACTCGATTGCACATCGCATCTGGGCACCAAGGGCTTCCAGGTCCTCTAATCCTGCCTCGGTTGGTGGGCACTCCCAAAGGTCTGAACGAAACTCGAGATCCAACCCGGCAAGGCGCTCTGTCTCCTTGATGATGAGATCAAATTCCTCGGGCCTCATGACCTCAATCAAGCTAGGCGGTGTCCGGGCAAGTTCAACCTCCTCCTCCGGGTCAGGGGTGATATTGCTCCCGTAGTGGCTAACAAGTTCTCCTCTGGAAAAACGTAGATTGGCTCGTCTATTTCCGACTATCCGCGTAAGTAGTGACATCAGTACAACGAAAAAGATGAGGTAGCTGAATTCTGTTTCCATAGAATTGTGAAGTGGCTATTCAACCTTTCAAAGAAGGTAGCTAGAAGCTAAAAATGTGCCAACCTGAGTTAACCTCCAGGGGGTGCAGCTTCTTGTGAATCCACCGGTTTTCAAGGTGAAAGGAGAGAATCAAAAACAAACTCAAGCCTGTAGGACAATAGGAAACGGCGAGGGGGTGGCACACATTGAGAGAGCCGTTTCAAATTGGCACAATGGGGCAAAGAGGGAAATTCAGGCTACACGTTACAGAAAATTCAAGTTTGGAGCAAATGTTGAGGTCTTATCGCATGCTCCAATGCGCCACATTTTCACACCCGGGTAATCTCTCCTTATTTTTATATCATTTCCGTTGCATTAACTTTGTTCAGGAAAAAACATTTTTTCCTAGACGGACTATTGGGGACTGAGTTAAGAGCTTTGAGGGAAGACAAAGAGGAGCGCAGAAGGGATGAGGCGCCAATTTATAGTATTAGCGATCTCCATGGTTTTGTTTCCGGTAGAGATATTTTCGGCAGAGGGAAACGCGGCTGCGAGAAAAAAGATATACAAAATGAATTGCTCGCCGTGCCATGGAGAGGAAGGCAAAGGTGACGGAGTTGGGGCTAGGTTGTTGCCGGTCAAACCGGCTGATCATTCGGACGGAAATATCATGAACAACCGATCAGACAAATATCTCTCTAAAATCATCTCTAAGGGTGGCTCTGCCGTGGGGAGGTCGACCTATATGCCAGCCTGGGGCGGTCTATTTAGCGATCAGCAAATCCGTGACCTCATCGCCCATATTCGAAGCCTAACCAGGTCTTTGTCGCACTCTTCTAAAGGCGTAGATCGTTAGTCTGGTGCCCTTTTATGAGTATCCACACGATGGCAGGATCTTCATATTTTAAGAGAGGGTGGGGATGGTCAACATGCCGACAAAATGAAAAGACTAATACGCATGCCTACTTTTACTTGACATCGAACATTCATATGAGTCAATAGTAGAGCAAAGGGGCTTTACCAAGGAGGGATGTAGCTATGGCATTGCAGAGACAATCGGCGCAAGAAAACCAATTCCTGAGCTCTGAAACTAAGGAGTCTTTCATTGCCCCGGGCTTGACCATCGAGGGAAAAATAGAGGGGGCAGGAAACGTGCGGATTGCGGGTCGGTTCAAAGGGGAGATCAATGTAAAGGGTGATGTCATCATCGAACAAGGGGCTCACGTTAGCGGAGAAGTTCGGGCCGAGAATATTGTTCTCAGTGGAGAGATAGAAGGGAACATTCACGCCGAATCTCGGGCGGAGCTGTTGGAAACCGGAGTGCTTATGGGGGACCTTAAGGCATCGTCGCTTACGGTAGCGGCCGGGTCGCACATGCGTGGGAAGGTAGATTTCGGGTGGGAGGAGCGAGGGGCCGACAAGGTGGTTCCCATTGAAGGAAGCGGGTCGAGTCTATAATCTCGAGATTCTCCTTACAACCCTAGTGGCTGATTCTAGCCTTATCATCCGCAATGTCTCCCGGTCATGAGCATGAATAGGCGTCGCAAGGGCATCTGACAGCTAGTTCGGGAGGCATCGTTGACACTGACCTTTGGTAGATTTTCAAAGTACTGAGCGTAGCTTGCCAAGTTAGGGTCCACACGCTCTAGCAACGACCGGTCTGACCTGACCTCTTCGATAGAAGCTAACCGGCCATCCGGGTGCCGTACGACCACCCCGTAGTGGGGATCAAAGAGGCCGAAACTTCCATTCGGCAGCTGGACAAACGCTACGCCGACGCAGCTGTTTTTCTTTGGGGCGCAGGCAAACCCGAAGTGTGCGGGAATCCCCGCATAAGCACTGAGCGCTGCGAATACATCTGCCGCCTGGTCTTGAGAGCCGTATCCGCGTACGATGATGTCCCAGACATGATCGTCGATGGCAGGAAGCCCTTCTGGAATCGGACGGACATGTTTGCGTGTCCATTCGAACAGTACCAGGATCTTTGCCTCACGATCCTGAATCCCACCTACCAGTTTTCGGGACAGATTCCGGAATTCAAGGTCGCGATGGACATATGCCAACAGCTTCAGATAGAGGGGCATCCGGACCTCCGCGACGCGCAAATCCACCCCACGGTGAATCGCGACGGGTCTGGTGAGGATAAACCAGGTAGAGCTTACCGCGATGATAATCGCCAGGATCACTAATGCGATTGGTCTAATTCGCCGTTTCATGCCGCCTTATCAGCGCAGGGCGCTTGTCACTTGAGACGCAGTGATACTAAATCTGTAAATATAGATTATCCAGCGAGTCCCTCCGCGAGACTACCCAATAACGTTTTACTGTTCAAGTCCGTTTGGGAAGCGGCAAGCTGGGCATGGCATAGTGTATCCGTTACCTCTGCAACGATGCTAGGATGAGTTACCAGAGGCTGTCCTGAGGAGGAGAAGATTATCACGAGAACTTTGTTTACCTTGAATTTGATCGTGCTTGGGTTTGTCCTTAGCACCTCGCTATGCCGTGCGGCATCGCTTGTCCTGGAAGCAGAGGACTTCCGGGTCCTGAGCGGCGATTGGAAGGTTGGCGATATCACCCAGAACTATTACAGCGGGACATTTGCAAACACGTTCCTTTGCGGTCAGATGTTTCTCGGCGCACCTGAACAAGGAGTCTATTCGGAGGCAGTTATGGACGTCGAGATACCTGAGGCGGGCGATTACCTCCTGTGGACCCGCTACGAACAACCTTCATATTTCAGCGTAGAACATGGGATGAGGGTCGTACAGAATGGCAACACCGTTTTTGACCGTAAGTACGGGGTATTTGAAAACCTGAAACTCTGGCCCTTTGCGGTGGGCATGAAGGCTCAAGTGCTTTTCCGTTGGGGTGGGGGCGACAATATCGTTTGGGAGCCGTCTCGAGAGCCGATCCGTCTGAATAAGGGCCCGGCGCGCATCGTCCTGTACAAGGACAGTCAGCCCAGTGGTACGAGATTCTTGGTCCGGAATAATGAAGGCGAGATCATCGAACCGCTCGGCCCTGCCCGGAGGAACATTGACCTCATTTACCTTACAACTGAGCTCGACGAAGCTATTCGACAGAAGTCTGCCGCTTACCCGCTAAACAACAATTGCTCCCAGGCCGGAAAGGTTTTTGTTCGGATACGAAATCCCAAGGACGCTAAGTATCCGATAACAGGTGGGCTCAGCGATCACAAGACACACAATCCTTACTGGAACTACCCTCGCCGAAAACTTCCCACGGTTATTTCGATGTTGGGAGGACAATCTCCCTCTTTGCCGGACCATTGGATCATGCCGGGGCAGAGCAGCCCTTGGGTCGAGATCGGCAGCGGTCTCGACGGTCTGGGTCTTTGGCAAGAAGTTACTTTCACCGTTCATTATCAAGTTCCTGAGGGACAACAAGCTCCGAACGATATGAACGTGACGGTAGAGGTCGCTGCTGACGGGGAGGGGAAAAATATCATCCAATCGGATCGGTATCAGCTCCGTGGGAGAAGTTTCATCTGGGAAATACCTGGAAACTTCAATCGTGGCAAGGCACACACCCTTGAAGAGATTCACCGAGATTTGCTGGCTCGGCTAAAAAGTCACCCGACGACCGGTAAAATGCCGAGGCTTATCCCGGTTTATGGAATTTTGGGTGGATCCTGGCATGGCAAGCGTAATTCCAATAAGGAGTTTTTGCACCTTCGCACAGAGACGGGTCTTTTGCTGGGACGTAACGTATGGAAAAAGGATGAGCTCTATCCAGACCTGGAACAAAAATATCGGATCCCTGATGGGAAACTTCTTGCGATAGATGTGAGGGGAGTTCGCACCGCTAAACTCGAGGTGTTTCTGCTCGGCCTGAAAGACAAGGAACGGATTCGTGTGGTCTCTTTTGGCGATGAAATCGGCGTAGGAGGCTATAACCTTAATAGCAGTCCAGACAATAAGATGTTCCACGAATATTTGAAGGCAGCTGGCTTGTCGCCAAGTGATCTGGGTTTCGGTGAATGGAATCAAGCAAGGCTCGTCGATGAGTCGGAAGCGTTCAAAATGCCGAAGGCCTACTACTGGAGCCGGCTATTCGGAATTGATAAGGATATCGAAAAACTGGCCAAGCGGACCAGGATAGTTGAAAAAATCTTGGGACCGGGAGTATACACAGGAGCAAACTTCTCGCCACACTCGCAGTTTTGGCCTCGTTTCGGTCAATGGGTTCGTCTCTTTAGAAAAAGGGGCATGACTATGCCTTGGAGCGAGGACTACATCTGGCAGATACCCGAGTTGAGCCCCCAGGTCACCGGCTACTTGCTCGATGTTCTTAGATCTGCCGGCAGGATTGAAAAGATGCCCATCCATTACTACACGATGCCTCATTGGCCCGGAAACACCCCGAAAGATCTGACCCTGAGCTTTTATTCCGCTCTGGCGCACGGCAACAAGGTGATAAATTATTTCGCTGCGGTACCTATATACAGTTACACGGAGAATTACGTCTCCTGGGAGGCAACGGAGACCTGGAAGGCGATACGAGACCTGACCCATGATGTGGGCCTTGCAGAGGATATCATCTGGAAAGGGCAGGTCAGGCCTTCCCAGGTTGCTATTCTACTCTCGCACCCGACCGATATCTGGGAGTCTGCGAAGGGATCATCCATCTACAATTTCGAGCGCAAGAACGTCTATTACGCCCTTAGACACGCGCAGGTTCCCCTGGACTTCATTACTGAGGGCGACCTTATAGACGGATCTGCAAGCACAACCAGGGTCATCTATTTCGTAGGGACTCACCTTCGGCGAGCGGCTGCCGAGAAACTTCGAGATTGGGTGGCAAATGGAGGTTTGCTCTTCAGCGTTGCAGGCGGAGGATTCCTCGACGAATACAATCAGCCAATGGACGTGCTCGCCCCAGTATATGGGGTAAAGAGTCAATCGCTCACCGTGACCGAGAAAAATCTTTGGGCAAAGCAGCTTTTCCAGTGGCTACGTCCACTAGCGCATTTCTCATACCCGGGTGCTTCCTCTAAATTGCCGGCTTACATCGCCCGGCAAGACATAGAGCCAGAAACAGCAATTGTAATGGGGAGATTTGACGACGGCAAAGCGGCGGTCATCCGAAATCGCTTCGGCAACGGATTGGCGACGCTGGTGGCCACTTTCCCCGGCTCTGCGTATATTCATCCGGCGATTCCCAAACGCCCGTGGGACAGAAGCACTTCTGATGATGGGTTCGCTCATTTTCTTCCTACGGACTTTGACCAGTCAGCCAAGCAAATCATCGCTGGGCCCATCACCGAAGCGGGCCTGGCAAATATTCTTCCCGTTGAATCCTCCAATCCTCTCGTAGACGCCACTGTAATTGAATCGCCTACCGGGATCGTGGTTGCACTGGCCAATTATTCCAATGGTTTCATTCCTGATTTGACGGTCAGAATAAGGGACGTGGGAAGGGTCCGATCGGTTATTGCCGTTCGAGCTGAGCGCTTACAAATAGCGCGAGATGGAGAGCACATGTCTGTTACCCTACCTTTAGAATGGGGAGACATGATTGTAATCCGGCGATAACGGAACCGTCATTTTGCGAAGCGGATGCCTGATTCAGTGTAAACCCCGCCTCTTGAGGCGGGCACAAAGCCGATGGGGCTTCCAAAGGGGAGAAGCGGCAGCTCTCCCCTTTGGTCGGACACGGGGATTCAAACCCAGTGTTCGATATAACTTGATTAGAGGAGCCCATAGAGAGGGCGACCTATCATGCCCTGCTTGGCAGTGCTAGATTGTTAAATGGAATGTGCTGCTGTCTGCAGAGGGTAGCTCATGGCTAACCGGTTTATATCCCTAGTCGTCTTCCTGGTTTTCTTTGCTCCCGCTGCCTTGGCCCAGCAAATTTACAAGTGGAAGGACGAAGAGGGCCACTGGCATTTTTCCAACGCGCCACCGGCCGGAACAACGGTGAAAAAAGTAATGGAAGGCGGGTCTGTTCCGAAGGCAGTTCCGGCCAGGTCTCCAAATCAAAAACCCACTCTGTCACCTCCGGCAGTTGGCAGAAGCAAAGCAAAAGATATCCCTGAAGCTCCCGCCGGAAACCCATCGGATGTTTCCCGTGACAAATCATCTAGCAAGTGGTTGCTACTTATTCCCCCCCTGAAACAGGGAGGTTATGATGATAGTCTGCCATTATCGGAATGGAGGCCATGGCAGTCTTTTGAAAGCGTCGATGCGTGTGAAAGAGATAAAGGAATACTCATTGCTAATTCGTTAGTGAGACGAACGGAATTTGTTGAAGGAGGCATAATAGCTAGGTTTTTTGGGCTGCGATCATCAAAAACAATCACAGAGGTCGATCTTGGCACAGTAAATAGCCGTTGCATCCATTCAGTTGAATTCAAGCCTCCTAAAGAGGCCAATGTATTGATGGTTTTTAAACGTTCGGGGTATGATCCGGGCAGCATTACTGTTCGTGTCCTGTTCGGAAGGGTATTCAACCATGGGCAGACTACGGCCCGAAATGTTGTAGTTAAATTTCAGATCCGAAACACCTGGGGAACAACGGTTGGCAAAGGAGAGATTCCAACCGTTCCTCACGACATACCTGGAACAACTTCCGCAGAGTTTCACGGTAAAATCGGTGGGGTGGCCAACCTCAGCGGCCTAAGCTTTCACACAGATATTGTTTGGTCAAAAGACTAACCAAAGATATTTGAAATTTTCCGTTGAATTTGGGTTTAGGGAATCGGAGAAACGATGACTCTCGCAAAGGCGCAAAGGACGCCAAGGAGGAGGATCAAAAAAGTTTTCTTTGC
>JACZXR010000109.1 GCA_022571535.1 Deltaproteobacteria bacterium
CCAAGCTCGCGCAGCCCTTGCCGTACTCCAATGCAGCTGCTAGAGGTGGAGCAAGTACCACGTGAAATAAAAGTTAGATAACCTATCCGGTAGACTTTGCCCGGCTGCTGCGCCTCGGTGGGCAACGGCCCGGCGAGCAGTCCGAGGACAAGGGTACTGATAAGCCCGATGGTCCTGAGCTTCATAATTACCTCATCAATGATGGGGGAGGTCCTAACTGACTCCTCAAGGTGTCCTTCTAGTAAAATCATAGAGGCATGTCAATAAACTAGAAAGCGGAGTCTTGGCGGGCACTTACAGGCCGATTTCATCCCAAGACGCAATTAATCGACGCTTTAATTGAGTCCTAGCCAGATTCACGATTGGTCAATTCTAAATGGGCTGGAACCCGCTCTGGGCTTGGGTTTGCTCAGTTTTAGACCCCCAAGACGCAATTAATGAGCTATTGAATTGCGTCATGGCTGCAATGAACTGACTACATAATCCGTTCTTACTTGATCACCTTGTCCGCCCGAAAGAGCATTTCAGGCGGAATCGTGAGGTCTCCTCCGATTCTACATTCGCCGAATGCGATGAAGAGAACCCCAGGAAATTGACAATGGTTCTCAAGAAAGACAATATCCCATTGGCCAGGGATTAACGGTAGGTGGGGTCCCTCTTATGGCTTGATCACAATGTCGATCAGCCTCTTCATGAAGGCCAAGTCTTTCGCAGATCCTGTTACGGTCCCCTGCACCTTATCGTCCGAGGGGTCGTCAGGGTTGCCCGTCTTGATCACCGTTACCCGATTTCCCCGTTCATGTCCCACGTATAACCGCCCGTCCGACGTGCCCCAGATCGCGTGCGGATCCCCAGTGAACTTGGGTCCAGTCAGCTCGTGCACAATCTTATGAGTGGTGCGATCCACGATCACAACTTTCCCCCTGGGATCCGGGTCAGCCATACTTGGTTTCGGACCACCGATGGTAATGTAGGCAAGTTTCCCCACGAAGAAAATGTGGTTAGCCCGCGGCCCGATCGGCAGGCCATTTGCGACAAAGCTTAAGTTAGCGGTCCGAAGAACTGAAAGCTTCCCAGCTCCCTTGTGGACCAGGTATAGCTCCCGGTTATCGGGGGTGACGAGGCCAAAGGGGGTGAAGGTCGCGGCAACTGTTTGGCTTGCAACCAGCTTCCGGGTACCTGCGTCGAACTTATCTACACGCTTTTGCTTGCCGGCGGCAACAAACGCAAATTTCCCGTCTGATGTAAAGGATACCATAGATGGCCCTCGCACTGTGTCAATTGTGGCAATAGTCCTCATCCGATCCGTGCGTCTGAGTTGTGTATTAAAGAGATCCTTCTTGTCGAGCGACAGGACGGTAATGTGACTCTCTCCTCGGAGGGATACCCACACTTCTTTACCGCCCGGAGGTCGGACCGTGGCTAAATGCGGCTCACGCCCCACGGGGGCGAAGCCAAGGACTTTGTTAGTAGCCGTGTCGATAGCAACCACCGTTCCCGAGATCCTATTAGCCACGAGCAGAATCGAACCGTCAGGTGTAAGCCACAGCCCGTGTGGGTCCACATGGCCATTGTAAAATGGCCTGTGGTGTTGGGCCTCGCCATTTAAAGGCCCGTTGGGTTGCGGTGTGCCGGGAATAGTCGGCTCCGAGCCCAGGCCAATCGTGGCTGTGATGGTATTGGTCTTGGTATCAATGACTGAAATCGTGACGGTTTGTTCGTTCGCTACGTAGGCGGTGTCTGCAGGTGCATCGGTCCATGCAACTGCAAGGGCTCCGAGTGCCCCGATGAACAAGATACCCCGTGTGAGTTTGTTTCTAATCATTGGCATGCCCTCCTTTTCCCTGTGAATCACAGGAAACCCCCTGCCTGCATTGACTCCCTCAGCCGCCCAGGGAGTGCAATATGTTTCTGGCCTTATGCAAGAGGCCCTAATCCCAAGATGCAATTAAACGACGCTTAATGAGTCTCACAAGGCCAGGAATGAGGCCCCGGCCCTTTACAGAAATGGTGAATTAGAGACAATGTTAAATCTAGGGCTTAAGGCTATCGATACACCCTTCACCGAACCTTTTCGCGCCCTTGGCACCAGTAAGTGTTCCTATACGACCATTAGCAGATCCCCCGATAATGCACCTTATCCCAAAACCCTTGTTAGCCACAGTGGTATTATTCGGTAAGTGCAAGATTTTCTTTCCCTTATCAGCTCCTAAATTCACGCCAGAATTTTCGGCGACAAAGATCCCGTCTCCTCCGTTGCCATTGATGTTGTTGCTACCAATCTGGGCATGAGAAACCCCGCCGACATGAATCCCATGGTTTTTGTTGTTGCTGATCGTGTTCCCCGCGATGCGGGCGTAAGAAGTACGATGCACGTGGATCCCGAACCTGCCATTGTTCTGGATGGTGTTAGGACTAGCGGTCTTATCCTGCAGGTTGAGGTACCCGAGCATCCCAACATAGACAAACGCGCTTCCACTAACTGAAATTCCGTCCTTGCCTCGGATGTTTTGTATCGTATTGTTGACGATCCGAGCAGAACTATGTTGAGTCACATAGATGCCAAATCGGCTTGTATTTTCGATGGTATTGCCGTCTACTAAGGCTGTCGCGCCACTTACTAGCATTATCCCATCTCGGCCCCCTGTGATGGTAAACCCTCTTACAGTAACGTCCACTCTTCCTCGTACAAAGATAGTGTCCTTTTTCGGATCTCGGCCCTTGATGGTCGCTTTGCCCTGACCGTCCAGAGTGATTTTTTGGACATCCTCCGGAATAACCAGATTTTCATTACAGGTCCCGCTCACCAAAAGGGTATCCCCTGACTTAGCTTTCTCTATGGCGGCTTGAAGGCTGGCTGAAGAACAATCGACTTGTATTGTTGCTGCCTCTGCCACTGGTGACAAACTCCAAAGCAACGCTGCAAACAACACTAAACTCTTGACCGCGAATACACTTGTCTTTACCATCGCCACTCCTTTCTTTCTTTTAAAACAAAAAGCCAGCACACACTGGCGATAATAAATCGCAGAGCGGCTGGCTTGAGACTCTTCTGCTCCCGTTTCCCTCTTTGAGGAACGCTTTCCGTCCCTCTGTTTGGCCTCCATTGTGCAAGAGAAGCCTTCTCAATGCTGGGGGAGGCTCTTTATTTATTAGGATCCATTTTAAATAATAAGATTAGTCTAATATTAAAACCTGAAATGGATGTCAAGGGGCAGGCAATGGGGTATCGGCAGGGGTCGTATAAACCTAAGGGGGGGCTATTTCATCCCAGGACGCAATTAATCGACGCATTAATTGAGTCCTACCCGGCTTTACGATTTTATCAATTTCCTTTGAGCTCAGAGCCGTTCTAGGCTTGGCTTTGCGCGGTGTTGGCCCGCCAGGACTCAATTTATGAGCTATTGAATTGAGTCCTGTGGGCCTTGTAAACGGCCACTCCGGTTGTCCGGTTCTTGCTGGGTCATACCCCAAAAACAGGTTTTTATCATTAAGGCTGACAACCGCACTGGCTGATCTAAAAAAAAGAGGCGCCGAATGGCGCCTCTTCTAAGTCACTCAAAAAGTGATCTTACTTCGGCTGCGACACGAGCCGGAGATACGGTTTTAGCGTCTTCCAGCCGCCTGGGTACTTCTTTTTGGCTTCGTCATTCGAAACCGAAGGGACGATGATGACGTCCTCACCCTGCTTCCAATTCACCGGCGTGGCGACCTGATGCTTCGCGGTTAACTGCATCGAATCCAGTACACGCAGTACCTCGTCAAAATTGCGGCCAGTGGTCATGGGGTAGGTGAGCATCAGCTTGATTTTCTTGTCCGGTCCAATGACGAACACCGAACGGACCGTCGCATTATCGGCTGCGGTTCGCCCCTCCGCAGTCCCGCTGGCACTCGGGTGAATCATATCGTACAGCTTGGCGACCTTCAGATCAAAGTCCCCGATAATCGGATAGTTCACCGCATGGCCCTGGGTTTCCTCGATATCCTTGGACCATTTCTGGTGATCGGAGACGGGATCAATGCTTAGACCGATCACCTTACAGTTCCGCTTGGCAAATTCCGATTTGAGACCCGCCATGTACCCGAGCTCGGTCGTGCAAACTGGCGTGAAATCCTTGGGATGCGAAAACAGAGTGGCCCACCCGTTCCCAATCCATTCATGGAAGTTGATGGTTCCTTCAGTTGACTCCGCGGTAAAATTAGGGGCTTCTTCTCCAATATGGAGAGCCATAGTTCACCTCCTTAATAAACAAAATTTTACTAGCCTTACTTCTTTGCCCCCACGATTGCAAGGGTAAATGATAAAAAGTTGCTTTTGGGGTAGGCCAGCAAAAGCCCGAAAATTCCCGAAACAGCTTCCGGTCAGCGCTCCGTCGAGAGCCCCAAGCGGGTGCCGGACAGGCAAATGGGCCAGCCTTCCTTCGCTTTGGGTGGACAATATCCGATAACGGCCTATTATTTCAACCCCGGCCAGGCCTCCTAATTTCACCCCTAGGGCTCACTTTCTTTAGGGCTCGGACTGCTGGAGCGCTGAAAGCAACAAGAACAATGGCTATCTGTATGCAATTACAAGGGTTTCTGGGGCATTTTATCTCAAGACTCAATTAATCGACGCTTTAATTGAGTCTCACACGAGATCTTAGACACGGAAAACCTGATCGTGTTCCCTCACTTTTACCTTGACCTTGACCCCAACGACCTTCCCTTTCTCTGCTTGGCTGACGTTCTGGTGCTCGATTTGCATGGAATCCACGGTCTGGATGAGGTCCGTGTGCTCCCCCTTGATATGGATAACGTCTCCCACTCTAAGCTCCCCACCAGTGAGTTCAATGATGCATACACTAAGATGGGAATAGTAGTGGGTAATCCGGCCAATCAACTCTTCTTTCTGGACAAGGCTTGATTCTAGCCCTTTTACCTTCTTTTCCATCAGATCCCTCATCGAAGCTAGCTCTTTATCCTTCTCCAAAAGAAGGGCCTCCTTCTCTTCGATCTGTCTCTTCAACTCCTTGGTCCATGTGCGCATCTGCCCTCTCAGCTTAGAAATCTCCGCCTTTCTTTTCTCCAGCTCCGAAGGCTTCTTTAACCGCTTCCTTTGAACAGTTTTCCTTTTTCTAATCGGCATTTCTGGCCTCCTAGACTTTCCGCTAAAGAGTGTCTCTCATCCACTTATCATCTTTTATAGCTGCCGCCCGTTTCACCACCTCGACGAGTTGCTTGCCCCAGTTTTGCAAAATAAAAAGCCAGCACACCATCACGAAGAATCGTAAAGAGCGGCTGGCTTAAAATTATCCATCTTCCCCTCCATGGGCCTCATATCTCACTGGGAGGCTCGTCAAAGTTGGAGGAGGTGACATTGATCGGAATCTCTTCCACCGGTTCCTTGGTCCCACCAGCAACAGGTTCCAGCCTATACCCCTTGCTCTCCATGCACTTGATGAAGAGGAGTCGCCTATAGTGGCTTAGCGGTAATGGCGTCTTCTTTGCTTGATACTCAGTAAAAAGTGAGGCCTGATTTGTACCAATACGCCCCAGCTCTCCTGGGCCGATAACTAAATGGGCCCCACCGCATTGGTCTCTAACCTGGGCAATGTCTTGCTCAGTGCCAGGGCCAACCCATCTATACCTAGGTCCACAACCTCCCATCAGAACTAACCCTGCAACTGAAAACAGGAGCCAGTAAACTCTATCCACGTGACTTTCCTTGCTCCAGAAACAAAAAAACCAGTGAACCCTTACGAAAATGTCGTAAAAGCACCTGGCTTTAAACTGGTCATTTCCCCTTCCATTTGGCCCATACCCCTCTGAAAGGCTTATCAATGCTGGGGGGAGGCTTATTTAGCTGTTAGCATGTGCTTTTATTAGATGCTGGAACCTGTGTCAACAGACTGGATAGGGTCTATTCTAAGAGAATTATATCTCTCACTTCCCCATGAGAAGGCGCGGAAATGGCAGGTAGCCGATCCGTTTGCGGGGTTCTGCAATTTTATTTCATGTCATGTTCTCAACCTCCAGATTGTGTCCTTACCCGTGCACATCACCGTTATTGGAATCGGGCATTAAAGGATCTTCGGGCGTCTTTGCCATTATTACTCGAAAGATCAGTAGGAGGGTGGGCCTTCTAACCTGTTGATAATAGAAAAGATTCTAATTAACCGAGCCTGGCATAGCCCTTGCGAAATGACTCAATTCAACAGGTTTATTGAGGATCAAGCTATGTGTGACAGGTGCCCATGGTGTCACCACGAGAAATGTGAGAAATGCGAGGACGGGCAATTCCTTGAATTATGGTTAGGCTGTTGTGTATGTGGAATTACAGCGAGTAAGCGGATTTGGGAGGAAGTGAAGAGAGAGTAGCTAACTAGTTAGGCTGGGGGAAAATGCAAAGAAGCCTTATAAGAAGTTGTATGAAACTGCTTCTCGGAGCTTTTCTCGTAACTTTTTGCCTTTTTGCCGTCGGAATCTCAGCCCATGAATTCTACCGCTGGGTCGGGAAGAATGGCAGAATCCACTTTACGGACAATTTACCCTCGATCCCTCAAAAATACCGGGATAAGGTGGAGAAGCGAAGATTTCGTCCCAATAAGGCGACGCACCACCTGACAGGAAGATCTCAGCCCGTATCTTCAACCCAGAAATTTGTGGTTCCCTTCACCCGTTATGGCAACAGGATCATTGTTGAAGGAATTGTGAATGGAATGGGTACGATGAAGTTCATCCTGGATACGGGGGCAGATCTAACGTTAATTCCACGCTCTTTGGTTCAGCAATTAGGCATTAGCCTTGACAACAGCATCGCTATCACGATTACGGGCATTAGCGGCACGATTGTCGAGCCACTGGTTAAAATCGATAGCTTAAAAGTGGGTGAGGCCGAGGTCAGAAACTTAGACGTAGTAGTAAACGAAGAGGCCAGCCTATCTGGGCAAGGCCTTCTCGGAGGGGACTTTCTTGGTCAGTTCCGGGTTGGTATCGACTATACGGAGAACCAACTGATACTAGAGCGAAGAGTGGGTACAGGCAAGTAGTGGTCAGTGGTATTGATAGGGTACGCCTGGTCCCTCTGTTGGGCCTCACTCACCCCGGAAGCCTTTTCAAGCGCCC
>JACZXR010000110.1 GCA_022571535.1 Deltaproteobacteria bacterium
GTCGGGAAGTTTATCCGGGGCAAAGATATCGGAAGGGTGGTGCAGGTTCCACGCCGGCTGGTTAACATTGTCCTGGGGAAATAAGAAGTTTTAACAGCTTTTAAGAAAGGGTATAGGGTATTGGGTGTATGGGTAGGGAATAGAGCTAAGAGCTCAGAGTCTAGAGCTCAATCTCTCGATCCTCAACTCTTGATCCTTCTTTTCAGGCTCTTGGCTCTCAGCTCTGGACTATCAGCTCTTCTCCAGTGTCGAGTAAAAGAAAGCGCCATGCGCATAGCGTCCAGTGCAGAGGACAGGATATAGAATGAAAAATCTAAATTTTAAAATCCGCAATTATGCTGTGGTCATTGGTATTGTTTTAGCATCGGTAGGGGGTGGTTGCGGATACCAGTTCTCGACGACTGGGGAAGGGTTTCCCAAGGATGTCCGAACCGTATTTGTTGCGCCATTTGTCGATACGACTCGGGATGTGGGGATTGACCGGGAGATCACCTCGGCCTTGAGGAGCGAGTTTCGGCGGAGAGGAGAAATTCGGCTCGCTGATCGATTGGAGGATGCCGATGCGATAATCACCGGCGTGGTCCGTTCTTTGGCTACCAGGGTCGTCTCGGTCAATAAAAATGATGAGGTGCTTCAGTATGAAGTCGCTCTGGTTGTGGACCTGAGCCTTAGGCGGCGCTCTCCCGATGAGCTTCTGTGGCGGACTCAGGGTATCAGGCTTGTGGAGACTTATAGCGGATCGAGGGGAGCTGTGGTGACCACCTCGTCTAAGTTCCAAAGGGGCACCTTAAATGCGTCGGACGTGCCTCAGTTTATCGATATTCAGCTGTCAGAGACCCTGGAGTACAGGGCCAGAGGGCAATTAGTGGAACAATTTGCTCGGAAGTTGTATCAGAGGGTCGTCGAAATGTTCTAGTGAAGCAGCAAGCAGAAGGCAGGAAGCAGAAAGCAGAGAGCAAAGCGCAGATTTGAAGAAAGGGTGTAGGGTATTGGGTGTAGGGGGTAGAACAGAGAGTCGAGAGCGGATAGCTGAGGGCTTAGAGCTAAGAGCCAGAGCTTAGTGTGAAGTGTGGAGTTTTAAGTTATCAGGACTGAGTTACGAGTGCTGAGGACTGAGAGCGCTTTGCGCCTTGCGCTATGTGGTCGGTTGTCTGTTGTCCTTAGCTTTAGACTCTCAGCTCTGGACTATTAGCTCTCAACTTTGAGCAGATGAACTCTACGCGCCAGGCGGGATAACTTGCGGGATGCGGTTTTGTGTTTGAGGACTCCTCTGCTTACGGCCTTGTCCATAATACGGTTGACTTCCCTCAGTTGGGCTGAGGCGTTGTCACGGTCTTTGGGTTCGACAGCGCTCCTGACCTTCTTGATCAGGGTCTTTACCCTGGATTTGATCTGTTGATTCCTTTCCCTTCGCACTAGGCTCTGGTGATGTCTTTTGATTACTGATAGGTGCTTGGCCAAATCATTCCTCCTTGAGTTGCGTTTTCTTTACCACTAATCGGTTGAGGAGTCAACGGAATGGATGAAACGGGCAGGATGACAAGGGCGGCTGGCGTGGTTGGCTTTTTCACCCTCTTGAGCCGTGTCATGGGGCTCTTGCGCGACATCTTGATCGGCTACCTCTTCGGGGCCCAGGGGGCCGCCGATGCCTTCTTCGTCGCCTTTCGCATTCCCAATCTGCTGCGTCGTCTGACTGCGGAAGGGGCCTTCTCGGCCGGTTTTGTGCCGGTCTTTATGGATTACCTCACCAATAGGAGTAAAGAGGAGGCACTGAGCGTTGCCCGGATCATCTTTACCTTTGCTTCGGTCCTGCTGGCAGCCTTGGCTGTCTTGGGGGTCATTTTTGCCTCTCCCTTGACCCATCTCTTTGCCCCGGGTTTTTTAGTCGATCCGGAAAAATTCAGGCTCACTGTTTCCTTAACCCGATTGATGTTCCCCTACATCTTTTTTGTCAGCCTGGTCGCTCTCGCCATGGGATTCTTAAACTCTTTCCGCCATTTTATGGCCCCCGCCTTATCTCCGGTTCTGCTCAACGTCTCCATAATTGTTTGTGCACTCCTCTTTTCACCCTTCCTTTCCAAGCCAGTCATCAGTCTGGGGTACGGTGTGGTTTTAGGGGGGATAGCTCAACTGTCTCTTCAGATCCCTTACCTTGTCCGTTATGGCCTCTCCCTGTCTCCTGATTTTCACTTTGGACATCCAGCTTTGAGACGCCTTCTCTTTCTCATGGCACCTGCTCTGCTTGGCGCCGCGGTGTATCAGATCAATGTCCTGGTGAGTACGATACTGGCCTCCATGCTTCCCGAAGGGAGCGTCGCTTACCTCTATTATGCGGATCGGTTGCTCCAGTTTCCCCTGGGGATCTTTGCCGTTGCATTGGGGACTGCTGCCTTGCCCAGTTTTTCCTCCCTGGTGGCCAGGAAGGATTTCGCCGGTTTGCGTAGCGGACTCTCTTATTCTTTGCGACTTATGAATTTTGCCATTGTTCCCGCAAGCCTGGGATTGATGGTGGTCTCTGTTCCTGTATTTTCCCTCTTGTTCCAGAGGGGTGCTTTTGACGCCGATGCCACCGTACGGGTTTCTCAGGCCCTGATCTATTTCTCGCTGGGCTTGTGGGGGCTGTCCGGGACTAGACTGGTGATCCCTGTATTCTATGCTATGGAGGATACGAAGACTCCTGTTAGGATTGCCCTGTTTTCCTTTGTGCTGAACTTTTTCCTGAGCCTGGCCCTTATGGGAGAGGTCTCTGCCGGCCAGGGATCGAGTAGTTTTTCCCGGGCTATCGCTGCGCTTTCACAATACGTGGCTTTCTTTTCCCTGTCTCACGGTGGCCTGGCCTTGGCCAACTCGATCTCTTCGACTTTTCAGTTCGCTGCCTTGCTGTTGATTCTCCATCGCCGTTTGGGTCAATTCCCCTGGCGGGAGTTTTTCGTCTCCTTCATGCGCAATCTCTTTAACGCGCTTCTGATGGCGCTCCCCCTCTTTTTTATTGTCCAGAGAGTTGACTGGGTGAGTTCGGAAGGGTCGCTGCTGACCCGCGGAGCCGTTTTTCTATTTATTCTCGCACTGGGGCCTTCGCTCTTTCTTACCTTGAGTCTTCTGACGCGCAGCCCGGAGCTGGAAACATTTCGACAGGTGGTAGCCGGTTTCAAGAAGCGGTCGTCTAGTTAAATATTTTCAACTTCGTGATTCTGATGACTTTTTGGTGATTACAATTTAGGCAGCTTGCTGCACAGGCCTATTTTCCGCCTTACGGCCCGGTTCCTACTCGACTTATTAACAACTTATAAACAATTTTAGTGGAATCAAGTTATATCGACACGGGGTTTGAAACGCAGGGGCCGATATAATTTGATTGTAAATTCTTCGTGATCTTCGTGTGCTTCGTGGCAGACAAATACTATCCAAAGATATTTGAAATTTTCCGTTGAATTTGGGTTTAGGGAATCGGAGAAAAGATAACTCGCGCAAAGGCGCAAAGGGCGCCAAGGAGGAGGATCAGAAAAGTTTTCTTTGCGGTCTTGGCGTCCCTTCGGCTTGGCTCAGGACAGGCTTGGCGAGAAAATCTTTGTTGAAGCGTTCTGTTGAACATTTTATCGGTAAGAATCTATCACATGTCACAGGAACTGACGGTTTAGCAGGCCAGTGAAACCAGCCGCAGTCTCTTATCTGTTTCAGCAAGAAAGGAATATCACCACGAAGAGCACGAAGGACACAAAGTGAAATCAGGTTACTAGGATACCCCGCGGCAAGCCGCGGGGTTACCCAATAATAATCAGCGCTGCTGCATTGCCTCAAAGAGGTGGAGCTGCTTGGTCTTGCCCTCGTCGTCAACATGGAGAGGATAGTTACCGCTGAAACAGGCATCACAAAAACCATCTCTGCTGCCGTCAAGAAAGACATACATTCCTTCCTGACTTAGATAGGAAAGGCTGTCCGCGCCGATGAATTCACAGATCTCACTGACCTTGTGGGAAGAGGCGATGAGCTCACTGCGGGTGGGGGTATCTATCCCGTAGAAGCAAGGGCCCATTGTCGGCGGGGAGCTGATCCTCAGGTGGATCTCTTTCGCGCCCGCGTCGCGCAGCATCTGGATGATCTTTCGGCTAGTGGTCCCGCGTACAATGGAATCATCCACGACCACCACCCTCTTGCCCTGCAGCACCTCACGCTGGGCGTTGAGCTTTATCTTAACACCGAAGTGGCGAATGGACTGAGCCGGCTCAATAAACGTTCGCCCCACATAGTGATTCCGGATCAGGCCGAACTCCAGGGGAAACCCGGACTCCTCGGCATAGCCGATCGCTGCAGGCACACCGGAATCGGGGACAGGGGTAACGAGGTCTGCCTCTACCGGGCTCTCCCGGGCGAGCTGACGCCCAAGCTCTTTTCGGATGCGGTACACGTTGCGACCGTACAGGTTGCTGTCCGGTCGGGCGAAATAAATGTATTCAAAGATACACTTGGCGTGGGGGACCGGCGGAAATGGCTTTAGAGATTCCATCCCCTGAGGTCCAAAGGTAATAATCTCCCCTGGCTCCACCTCTCTTATATATTCGGCCTCGATCAGATCCAGGGCACAGGTCTCCGAGGCAACCACATAACCGTCGGAGTCCGCCGCAGTCTTAAACCGCCCCACGACCAGGGGGCGAAATCCCATGGGATCCCGTACAGCAATCATCCGGTCCAGCATCAAAAAGACAAGAGAGTAAGCCCCGCTGACACGGCTCAGCGCATCGACAAGGCGATTCATCTGGGTCCTCTCCTTGGAAGTCGCGATGAGATGAATGAAAACCTCGGTGTCCGAGGTAGACTGGAAGATCGAACCGTAGGCCTCCAGCTCCCCACGCAAGGTTTGAGCATTGACGAGGTTCCCGTTATGGGCAACCGCAATGGGACCACCCGCGTATTCCACGACCAGGGGCTGGGCATTCTTGAGATGGCTTTGTCCCGCCGTGGAATAACGGTTGTGACCGATAGCGCTGGATCCTCTAAGGCGTTTAATAATATCTTCTTTAAAGACATCGGCCACCAGACCCATCTGCCGATGGGAGATGAGAGCCCCGCTATCAGAAGAAACGATGCCCGAGGATTCCTGGCCGCGGTGCTGAAGGGCGTAGAGGCCGAGGTAGACCATGTTGGCCGCCTCCGGGTGGCCGTAGACTCCAACCACGGCACATTCATCGCGAAATTTATCGACCACAGACATACCCACTATTGCAGCCTTCTTTCCAAGGCGCTCCCCCAAATGGCCTTGAGCTCCTCCACCGGGAGCCGGATCATGGGCTGGACCACAAACCGCGCCCCTCCAACCTCGCCGATCACCTGCATCGGGGCTCCCTCTTTTTCTGCAATCTCCCTTAGGCGATTCAAGCTCTTACCCTTGACAGAAACGATGATGCGCGATTGGGATTCCCCAAAGAGCAAGGCATCGGCCCGCATCATCTCGTGCAGCTCGATCCTTACCCCCAGAGGCCTTCCCGGCCCAGTCACACAGCACTCCGTGAGCGCCACGGCCAACCCACCCTCAGAGACATCATGAGCGGAGCGGACAATCCCCCTCTCGACAGCCTTAAGGCAGCACTGCTGCACCGCACGCTCGAGCTTGAGGTCGATCCACGGAGGGGTCCCTCGGACCAGGCCATGAAAGACTTTAAGATACTCGCTGCCTCCAAACTCCTCACGGGTAGTGCCCAGGAGCACTACGTGGTCCCCATCAGACTTAAACCAAGGAGTGACATGACGTTCGACCCTGGCCAGGATCCCTACCATCGCCACGGTAGGGGTCGGATAGATGGAGACCCCTCTGGTTTCATTATAGAAGCTAACATTCCCACTAACAACCGGCACTCCTAAGGCAAGGCAGCCATCGCGCATTCCCTGGATGACCCCGGAAAATTGCCACATCACCTCTGGACTCTCCGGGCTGCCAAAATTGAGGCAATCGCTTAAACCGAGGGGTCGCGCTCCGACGCACGCCAGGTTGCGGGTCGCCTCGGCCACAGCCAAAAGCCCTCCGACATAGGGATCGAGATAACAGTACCTGCTGTTACCATCGACCGTGAGGGCAAGTCCTTTTTTGGTCTCCTTGATCCGAATCACCGCAGCATCCGAGCCTGGAGCCAAGACCGTGTTGCTGCGCACAAAGTGGTCATACTGCCGATAGACCCATTCCTTCGAGGCAAGATTGGGAGAATCCAGAAGGCGCTTAAGGGCCGCCCCCAGATCTTCGGGTTCAGCGATTTTCTTCAAGTCCAACGTCTGTACTTCGTCCTGGTCTTTTGGCCGCTCGGCAGAACGGCTATAAACCGGGGCCTCCGAGGTCAGCGCCGAAATCGGGATGCGCGCTACTTCCGTGCCATTAAAGAGGGCACGGAACTGCCGATCCTTGGTCACTCTCCCGATCACAACCGCATCAAGGTCCCATCGGCTGAAGATGCCCTTGACCTCTTCTTCACGGCCCTTCTTCACCACCAGGAGCATCCGCTCCTGAGATTCGGAAAGCAGAATCTCGTATGGGCTCATCCCCTGCTCCCTCAAGGGGACACTAGAAAGATCGAGCTCTACGCCTGTACCCCCTCTCTCCGCCATCTCGGCGGACGAACTGGTCAAACCGGCGGCGCCCATATCCTGAATTCCTACCAGGCAGTTTCTCCCCATAAGTTCGAGACAGGCCTCTAACAGGAGCTTCTCGGTGAACGGATCCCCTACCTGAACCGTGGGCCTTCTTTTTTCCGCCTCTTGGGAAAATGCCTCGGAGGCCATGGTGGCTCCGTGGATCCCGTCCCTTCCGGTCTTTGCGCCAACAACCATCAGGGAATTACCGACTCCTTTTGCCCACCCCTTGAAGAGAGACTTCTTTTCGGCCACCCCGAGGGTAAAGGCGTTGACGATAATATTGTCATTGTACGACTCGTCGAAATAAATCTCGCCACCTACCATAGGTACCCCCACACAATTACCGTAACCCCCAATCCCCCCCACCACACCGCTCAGAAGGTAGCGCGTCCGGGCATCATCAAAGCTGCCAAAGCGGAGCGAGTTCAGGCTGGCAACCGGACGGGCACAC
>JACZXR010000111.1 GCA_022571535.1 Deltaproteobacteria bacterium
CTGAGCCGAACGAGTGCTGCGGTGAATCCCTGAAAGGATCGGAAAGGTTGCGCCTGGCTGCTGTGCCGAGGCTGGAAAGGGGGACTCTTATCGGTTTTTCCGTGCCCGCTCCGGGAGGCGTTGTCCCCGTCTCAGGCGGATTGTCTGTTCTCGGTGCCGCCCCTTGCATCGTTGGAGGTGGGGGCAGAGCCATCCCTTTTCCTCCCGCCTGAGGCGGGCTGCCAGCGGGTGGGATATTTGAGCCAGAGTCGCCGAGAAAGTGCATGCCGCCCAGCACGAGAAGGCCTACGACCGAGGCCAAGATAAGGGTTCTTTTTAGATCAATGTTTCCCATTTCTGCTCCTCCCAAAGAGCCTTCCTTTTATAGAGAGTTCCCCCTTGAAGCTCAGCGACTCGACCAGTATGTCGCGTCTGCTTAAGGCTTCGAGGGCTTCCAAGAGTTCGTCGATATGCTTGTACTTTTTAACCTGAACGAGAATAGGCACGGACGAGATCTCCGTCCCCATCACTTTCTTTGCCAGCACCGGTATCGACTGTCCTGGCTCAGTGGAAATTGTCGATACCCTCGCGACCGTACCTCCGATTCCTTGCAGCGCGACCATGTCCGCTGAGAGAAAGACAAAGGATGTCTCGAGCTCCGAAACCCTGCGGGTTTCAGGTAGCGACCTCAGGTGTGCCAGATCCCTCTCGAGCTTTGTTGTTTCCGTTCTCTTTACGGAGAGTTCACTTGCTAATTGCCGGTTGGCATTGAAAAAATAGACCCCCGCCCCCCCAGACCCCAGAGCGCGGAGAAAAAAGATAAACGAGAGGCGCTTAAGCATTGAGTCTACCCTTGCGGATCAGGCCTTTGAGCAAAAGGTTCACTTTCCCGTCTGCTCCCGCCATGACCTCTACCTTTAGGTCCTTGAGATACCTGGTCGTTTTAAGCCTCTCGTTCAGCAATGTCTGCGCCCGACCTGCTGCGATCGGGTCCGGGTCTGCCAGTTGAACTTTCATGTTAACCGCGTACTGCTTGATCCGGGTGCCCGTATTGATGCCGTTCTGGGTATCGGAGATGGTCAGTTCTTCGATCTTCGCCCATTTAGGAAGTACCAGGGCGATCTCCGCGATGACCTCATGCCACCGGGGATGAAGTGATCGGAGGAGCGAGGGGAATTTTCTCTCCGCCTCGGCAGAAAGTTCCGCTTTCACCTGTGTGGCTAAGGAGTATTCTCTCACCGCAAGGGAGAGATTTGATTGGTAGGAGAGATAGACGCTCACGGCCATGACGGTGGCTATGGCTGCCGCAGCTCCAGTGATGCTTAAGTGGAGGAGGCTCTTTGCCCGCTGCTTTGCCATCTCTTTTCTCGCTTCAATCTCTGGAAGAACAAAACGGGGGGTCACCTCCAGGGCGTTAAGGGCAAAGAGCGCGGGAGAGGGGTCGGGGATCACATCCGGCCCGCCAATCGGGCTCCCCGAAGCGGAAAGCAGCTCGCCTGCAGCTTCGTGGCTGTTGATGATCAGAAAAAGACTCTGGTCGATGTGTGTCTGGAGATAGTACTCCACGGTGCGGTGAAACTCCGTTATGAGATTTTCAGTGGCGACGAACCTGAAGACCTCGATCACATCCCCCTTCAGGATCGTGATAAAGGCTACGCTTCCCTGTATATCGACCATGGCCACGACTACTCCATCGTCGAGCTTTATTTGCGTCTCCTTGAAGCGGTGCTCGACGTAGGCCCGGATTGCCGCCTGGTAAGGGGATACGTACTCGATGTGGTCAGAAAGAGCGTATATCTTTCTGATCTCGTCGGCCGGGACGCTGAAAAGCTGGGTGAGATTCCCTTTTACAGTCTCGCTTCTTACCAGCATGGAGGGGTCCAGGTCCTCTTGGACGATGGCGGCCCGACCAGCCTCGACGCTACTGCTGGTTGCGGCCGTGGTGAGCACACGAATTCCACTTTCTCCCTCCAGGGCGGCCTGGAGCGTGTTCTCATCGTCTATGCGCACCGGGTCAGGAGGTGAGAAGCAAACGATGAAGTCCTTTCTGTGATAGAGGATGTTCATGCTTAGATCCTCCTCAGCATGACCCTGAGTTTATTGAATGGGTCATGGAATCGTCTTAGAGGTTTCGATCGTCGGGGTCAGCACGATGACCAGCTCACTCCGCTTGTCGCTATTGAACCAGGTGCTCGCAAGCGCTCCAAGAAAGGGGATATCGCCCAGGATAGGGACGCTCTGCCTGTCTTTCTGCTCGTCCTGAGTAATCAGCCCTCCGAGCACTATGGTCTCGCCATCTTTCACGTTCACCACGCTGGAGAGATTCCTTGTGTCGAGTCTGGGTGCCCTGAAACTTGTAGTGCCTACCGTGAAATTCTCAAAGCTCGTGACCCGGGAGACAATGGGGGAGAGATGGATGGTCATCGTTCGGTCGGCGTTGATCTTCGGGGTGATCGAAAGCACCACACCCGCCTGGACGGAGGAAATAGTGGGGCTCGTGGTGACACTGCCGTTGCTTACGGTCTGGCTGACACTGGAGATGAACGGGATAATCTCCCCGATAGATAGGACGGCCACCATGTTGTTACGAACAAGGATTTTCGGTTGCGAGAGCAGCCTCACTTTCCCCTGCTCTTTGAGGGCGCTTATCACGATCTCGGACGCCCCGGAGCGCGAGCTCAGCGTGAAGGAAGGGATACTCGCCCCGAGGCCCTGGGTGAATGCTTTGTTGGCGGCAATCGTTACGGCGTTATGCTGGATTAGAGAGTTCCAGACCTTGGTCCAGTCCACGCCGAACTGGTTCTGGTCGGTGACAGAGACCTCCAGTAGCTGCACGTCGAAGCGCGCCTGGCGGGAGTACTCCTCCTCTAGCTGCTCGACATACCGGGCCACGTTCTCGAGCACCGGTGCTTTTGCCGTCACAGTAATCCTGCCGGCTATCCGGTCCAGACTGTAGCGACCGGGAGGGATTATCATGGATTTTAAGTTTTCATCGATTATCTTCCAGATGTCGGCCTGTTCGATCTTGGTTGTCAGAGTTACCTCGCTGCCCAAGGTCGCCACGGCGAAATTTTGACTTTGTGTCCCGCTCTGGCCTGTCGTTGTGCTGGTTGTTTCTGTCCCGATGCGTCCTCCATCTGACCGGCCGACGCTCGTTGTGCTCTGGTTGGTAATGGTGGAGTTGTAGTCCTGAACGAGTCCGGGGATGGAGAGGCGAAAGGTCCTGGTGTCTGTCTCAAAGATAAAAAGGGTCTCTCCCTCCACCTTGAAGCTGTAGCCCAGGGGAGAGAGCACTGCCAAAAGCACCCGGCCGAGACTTGACCCGGTGGCCCTCACCGTCACGGGCTTTTCAAGATTAACGTTCTCCTTGATCTCAAGATTCAGCCTTGAAGGCTCGATGAGAGACTGGAGAACATGGCCAAGGGGCAGGTTGAAGGCTGAGATGCTTACGGGCTCTCTTAGCTCCGGATGGTCCTCCCGCCAGGGCGACTCGGCCCCTATGGCTCTGACCCTGGCAGGTTTCTTCTCCGTCGTTGGGGCAGAAATCTCTTTCTCCCTGATTCCCTGTGACATATCCTGCAGGCTTATCTGGGGTGGCGGGATGGTAGGAGATCGGCTCGCGCATGAGCCTATAAGTACGGTAGAGATCACAAGGCAGAAAAAGTGTTTGGCTCTCATCGGTTGATTATCTCCTTTCTGTTTTTCAAGTAGAGGGCCCGGTTGATCTTCGCTCTGATGTTGCCGTCGAGCCCGGCGGGGATGTATTTCAGTACCCTCTCGAACATCTCCACCGCCCGGTCGTAGTTTCCTTTCTTAAGATACGCTACTCCGCTCCCGAAAAGGGGGAGCCAGGGAGTGCGGTAGCTCTCATCGAGGAGAACCCGGTAGAACGCCATGAGGGCTAAGTCTGGTTTGCCTCTGGCGAGAAATATGTTGCCGAAGTTCTGGCGGCACTCGGAGCATTCGGGGTCCGCCGTGGTGGCGAGCAGGAAGTATGTTTCCGCCGCCTCCATCCTCCCGGCTTTCACCTCCACGATCCCGGCGAGGTTGTAAGCCCTGGCGTTCAGGGGGTTTTTGCTTGCGGACTCTTTGAGAAAGAAGCGTCCCTGGGGGAGCTCTCCAGCCTCAACCCTTTTCTCTCCCTCCTTTAGATAGAGATCGGAAAAGAGCTGGTCGAGATCGATCTTCGTCAGCTCATCCCCCCACACAAGCGCGGGAGACCTGTCTGCCAGGACACAGGCAGGAAGAATCAAAGCCAGGCAAAAAAGAAACGTGCGAATCATGGTTTGAATCTCCTCACTACTCGACTGGCTTCGACGGTGAGCTCAGCCGAACCGAGCTCGCCGAAGTCCATGACACTGAGATCGTCGAATGGGTCATACAGCGCCCTGCATGGTAGCGGGAACGGAAACGGCTGTTTCCCCGGTAATTGACCATTTTTAGGCCCAATTTTGGTCAATTACCGCATCCCTGAACATTTTCGCCTGCGGTAATATACCCGGGACTGCGGATTCTCCGCAGTTTCCCCTCCCTTCGAGGGGACGTTCTTTGAATTGCTTTTCAAGCCTTCATTTTTGTGGGCTGTAATTCCTCCTCTGTTTCTCCCGTGGACTCCCTTGAGCCCTTCCTACCTGTGCGTGGCCCGCCTGCCAGGGCGCGGGCAGGCACGTAGACAGGTATCCGGAGGGTTGAGGGGGGTCCATGAAGGGAGAAAAGGCGTATGTCGTTTAAATTGAGCGAGATATGTGAGGAGCTGAACCATATTCAGCTCGGCTTCCGTCCCGATGAGATGGACGGGATGCACGTAGAGGAGGGTCTCTTGGCCGATGAGGCTGAGAGCTTTAAAGAGGGTTACATCAGGGATGTCCGAAGCTGTATGGCCGGACGCAGACGCAACAATTGCCGCGGGATGCTTGTGAGAGCGGCTGCGACGGATGCCATTTTCAGCAGCGATCCGGTTGAGGCCTACCTGGCATGGCAACTGACGGACAGCTGGGACTTTAACCGGGAGGGAGAGTACCCCGATCGTTATGAGGAGATCGACGGGAGCGCGCTCATGCCTCACCAGGGGCTTCCGGAGGGCTTTGTCGGGCCGGGCGATGCGCTGGAGTATGAGCTTCCCAACTGGGAGGTTATCAATAATGTGAGAGAGGGCATGGCGGAGGAGAGGAAGAAGGAAACAGAAGAGTACCACTCTCATCTCCGCGAGCTTGCTCTGAACGTTGGGCGTTACTTCGCTCCGGAGGTATTGACCTTCATCAAGCAGAACAGCGATGTCCTGCTTGACCTCCTGTGGGAGACCAACGACCACAGAAGGATGCCTGCCAGGAGACCGGATTTTGCCGCTGTCAAGATCGAAGAGGCGCGCGAGCGTATCGAAAAATACCTTGACACGCTCGTGGTCGTTCCGGCGGTAAGGGCCTCTCATGGCGAGCCTACCGAGGCCCGCCGGCGCGTGAGAGAGGCGCTCAGGCTTTTCTGCAACGGAGGGGAAGCTCCGGAAGGGAAGCTCAAGCCCCGAAAGCATGTGAAGGGCTTCGGGCTTGATCCGAAGGTGCTGATCACGGCCTCCCAGCTGGAGGTGAGGTTTCAGAAGGCCCTAGATGCCTACCGGCTGCGTCTGGAGATCTGGCAGGGGGCTCTCAGGTGCCTGAGCCCGAAGGTCTCACAGCTTATCCGTCCCAATCCCCAGCCTTCCTTTGCTGAGAAGGTTATTGCGGGAGTTATCCACTCCTTTCCGAAGAAATGGAAGGAAGAGAGGGTAAACGGCAGGGTGGTTTTCCATCCGATCGATTGGGATGAGGCGGACGCGGCAGGTGCTGTCCAGGTAAGGACCAAACCCGTGATCGGATGGGCCTATCACCTCGGCAGATTCAGCACCACAGCCGATGCTGTCAGGTTTCTGGCTGAGCCTGAGACCCAGGAGAAACTTAAGCCTCTCGGTCCGAACTGGATCGAGGAGGTAAAGAGGATTGTCTTTGGCGCTTATAAAAAGGCGCGCGAAGACTGACTCCTGATGGGCGGCGGAACCCTGGACCTCCCGCAGCCCACAAAAATGCAGGCCAAGCGATGAACTGGTCGCGGCGATATCCATGCGATGTCCATGCGATGTCCAGGAAGAGAGAGGTACCAATGGAAAACGGCTCTGCTGAGCTAAAGAAGATGGATCTCGGCGGGATGGCGTCCTGGGCCAGGGCGTGGGTCGAGGAGTTACGACACCTCGGCGTCTCGCCCGCAGAAATCCGGGACATTGAAGAGCTGCTCAAGCAGGAAAGAACCGGCGAGGCCTACGTCAAGGCCGGGGCTCTGAAAACAATCGTCGAGGAGATGCGTGAAGACGCCCTTTCGAGAAAGCTGCTTGAGATTTCCCGCAGGGGCGAGCGGTGCGTTTTCGACATTCTGGAGATAAGCCGGAATCTCGCTGACATAGAGATATGGAAACAGTACGTCACGACGGGGCACACCGACTTTGACAGGTTCTGCGAGGTCTACCTGAAGGTGAGGTCCGCCAGGGCACGCGCCATCGTGGACTTGAGTAGCAGTTTTTCATTCAGGCCCGGCGAGCTTGCGCCCGGCGGGATCTTGAATGCGCTGCTTAACGTGGCCGAGATTCTTTCATCCAGGAAGGAGAAATAGAATCATGAATGGTGAAAAGACCAATGTCCCTTCGCTTTACCTGGTTGACCCCGGGAAGCTTTTCCCTCACCCGCTGCTCGCGCAGTACTTCCAGTTGGCTTCCGCAGAGGAGCAGGAGGAGTTCAAGGCAACCATCGGCTCTTTAGGAATTCTTCACCCGATTATCGCTAAGAAAAACGGCGAGATCATCTCTGGCCGTGAACGCTGGACCGCTGCGAAAGCTCTCAGATTGAAGGCCATCCCGGTCCGCTTCATGGACTTCAGAAAACCGGAGCTTGAAGAAGCGGCAATTCTGGCCGCAAACGTCTGCGTCAGGTGGCTCTCGCCTACGGGAGTGGCGAAGGCCAAGGGGAGGCTGTGGGAACTCCTTTCGCCAAACGGCAGAAATACGAGCGAGGCTGTGCTTAGAGACGGAGATCTTACTGACCTTGCCCCGGCTCACCGCAAAATGGTTGAGCGCCATTTAAAAGGAA
>JACZXR010000112.1 GCA_022571535.1 Deltaproteobacteria bacterium
CATGCCGAAGGGAATCTGCAGAAACGCCTGAGTCAACCCGTAGGCGCCAATCGCCATACCAATCAGAAAGGGTGTGGCGCCCTGCAGCTGCTGCCCCCAGGTCGCCAGTACCGGCAACACCATAAACAGACCCAGCATACGGAAGGCAAAGACCAGTGCCAGCGAAACGGAAGCGCGGCGTTCCTGGGGGCTCATGGAGTCAACCTGATGCATGACAGCTCCGGGTAAAAGCGCGGATATTACCACGCCTGCCCGCAGCCCGGGACGCGCACTGCGCGCTCGCGTCACTTTGCCGCCGGACCAGCGCAACCCGTATACTTGTACGCTTTGCCGGCGACGAGGTAAGAGTACTGTGGATACCATCCAGATACGGGGTGCACGCACGCACAACCTGAAGAATGTCGACCTCGACCTACCCCGCGATAAGCTAATCGTGATCACCGGGCTGTCCGGCTCCGGTAAGTCATCACTGGCCTTCGACACCCTCTACGCCGAGGGTCAGCGCCGCTATGTCGAGTCGCTGTCGGCCTACGCGCGGCAGTTCCTGTCGATGATGGAAAAACCCGATGTCGACCATATCGAGGGGCTCTCCCCGGCCATCTCGATCCAGCAGAAGACAACGAGCCGCAATCCACGCTCCACCGTCGGAACCGTTACGGAAGTCTATGATTACTTGAGACTTCTATTCGCTAGGATTGGTAAACCGTACTGTTACACGTGCGGAAGGGAAATCTCCGCCCAGACCATCCAGCAGGTGGTAGATCACATCCTCTCGCTCCCTCGAGAGACCCGGATCCATATCCTGGCACCGATCACCGTGAGGCGAAAGAGCGAGTACCGGCAAGAGCTGAGATCCTTGATTCGGGCCGGTTTTCTCCGGGTCAGGATTGACGGGGTAATTCACGATCTGGACGAGGAAAGTGCCCCAGAAAAGGAAGTGCCGCACGACATCGATTTGATTGTGGACCGCCTAGTTCTGAAGCAAGGAATTGAAAAGCGCCTGGCCGATTCCTTAGAGGTGGCCTCACGCTACGGTAACGAAGTCATCAAGGTAGAGGTGCCGTCCAACGAGGAGATTCATGGCGCCGATACGATGATCTTTTGCCAGAAATTTATATGTGTCCATTGTGGTGTTTCCTACCCGGAGATCAGCCCTCGCATGTTCTCCTTCAACAGCCCACATGGGGCATGCCCCTCCTGTGGAGGCCTGGGCAGCAAAGCCGGCCCTGACAAGTCGGCCGACGATCTTCATCTCCCTTTGAGCAATCGGCCCTGCAGTGAGTGCAACGGGACCCGGCTCAAAAAAGAAACCCTTCATGTGAAAATTGATGGAAAAAGCATCGCAGAGGTGAGCTCCTTTCCCATCAAAGAGGCCCTTGAGTTCTTCACCGCTCTGAAGCTCAGCAAACAGGAGGAGACTATTGCCGAGAGGCTCCTTAAAGAGATCGTCAATCGATTGCAGTTTATGGTCCGAGTGGGCTTGGACTATATAAGCCTTGGTCGCTCCTCTGCCACCCTTTCGGGAGGAGAGGCGCAGAGGATCCGGCTTGCCACCCAGATCGGATCAGGCCTGGCAGGGGTCATCTATATACTGGATGAACCGACCATCGGGCTCCACCCCAGGGACACCGCCCGACTGCTGGCTATCCTCAAGGAGCTTATGAAATTAGGAAACACGGTACTGATCGTAGAGCATGACCGGGAGACAATCCTGGAGGCGGATCACGTCATCGACATGGGACCGGGAGCGGGGGTTCGGGGGGGAGAGGTTGTGGCACAGGGCACGCCCAAAGAGATCACAGAGAACGCACAATCTCTCACCGGGAACTACCTTTGCGGACGCAAGGATATCCCTATCCCCCTGCATCGACGCCGGGGTGAGGGAAAAACGCTGATGCTAAAAGGGGTGAGGCAGAACAATTTAAAAGGCATCACCGTTGAGTTCCCCATCGGCGCGATGACCTGTGTTACTGGTGTCTCAGGGTCTGGCAAAAGCAGTCTGGTCGTTGACACGCTGTACCGGGCAATGGCCCATCTCCTCCACCGATCGAAAGAGGGGGCAGGGCTATATGACGAGATCAAAGGTTGGAAACATTTCGACCGGGTCATCAATATCGATCAGGCCCCGATTGGCCGCACCCCACGTTCAAACCCTGCCACCTATACTGGACTATTCATTCATACCCGGGATCTCTTCGCTCAGCTTCCCGAAGCCAGGGTACGGGGATTCCAGGCTGGAAGATTCTCCTTCAATGTAAAGGGTGGGCGCTGTGAGGCCTGTACGGGAGACGGTGTCATCAGGATCGAAATGCACTTTCTTCCCGATGTCTTCGTCACCTGTGAAGTTTGCGCCGGGCGTCGCTTTAACCGGGAGACCTTGGAGATTCTGTACAAGGGGAGAAGCATTGCCGATGTTTTAAACCTGACTGTAAATCAAGCATTGGATTTTATGGGCAATGTTCCTCCCATCCGTCAGAAGCTCGAGACCCTGAGGGATGTCGGTCTTGGCTACCTCCAACTTGGTCAACCGGCAAATACCCTATCGGGCGGTGAGGCCCAACGCATTAAACTGGGCCGCGAGTTGGGCAAAAGCTCAATGGGAAGGACGCTATATATCCTCGATGAGCCGACCACTGGACTGCACTTTGAAGATATCAAGAAGCTCCTCGATGTGCTGAACCGGCTCACGGATGCGGGAAATACGGTTATTACAATTGAGCACAACCTGGACGTGGTCAAGTCGACTGATTATATTATTGACCTAGGGCCCGAAGGTGGTGATCTGGGAGGGGAGGTAGTTGCCAAGGGAACCCCTGAGCAGATTTCCTTAGTACCGCAGTCGCACACAGGCCAATACTTGCGAACGGTGTTAAATAGATAAATAATAAAACGCCGTTCTTAAAACGCCGCTTCTATCCCTAGTCTCCTCTAGAATCAACATCCGGCAAATGGGGCTTGACATATATAGACATTCGATCTATTATACTCGACTATTTCAGTCTGAATTAGATGCGATTCCTGAGCGGAACGAGATCTGGCGAGGAGAATAGGCAGTGAAGACGCCCATATACATGGATAACCACTCGACAACGCCAGTTGACCCCAGGGTGTTGGATGAGATGGTACCCTATTTTAGCGAAAAATTTGGCAACGCCGCCAGCCGTAATCACGCATTTGGATGGGAAGCCGAGGCGGCCGTCGATGAAGCCAGAGAGCGGGTCGCACGCCTGGTCGGCGCGTCATCACCAAAGGAGATCATATTCACCAGTGGAGCAACCGAGTCAGATAACCTGGCCATCAAGGGAGTGGCAGAGTTCTACAGAGAGAAAGGAAATCACATTATCACCTGCGCCACGGAACACAGAGCAGTCCTGGACAGTTGTAAGGCTCTCGAGAGGCGCGGATACCGGGTGACCTATCTGTCCGTAGACCAGTATGGGTTTGTGGATCCGGAGAAACTACGGGAGGCAATCACTGACAAGACCATTCTGATCTCCATCATGACAGCAAATAACGAGATTGGAACCATACATCCCATCAAGGAGATCGGGAAAATAGCTAAGGAGAGGGGCATTATCTTTCACTGTGACGCAACCCAGGGAGTTGGAAAAATACCTACGGATGTGGGGGAAATGGGGATTGACCTCCTTTCGATGACAGCCCACAAAATATATGGCCCCAAAGGGATTGGCGTCCTCTATGTGCGCGCCAGAAATCCGCGGGTCCAGCTCAGCCCGGGCCTTGATGGTGGCGGACACGAACGGGGAATGCGTTCCGGAACCCTCAATGTCCCAGGGATTGTGGGATTGGGAAAGGCTTGTCAGATCGCCAAACAGGAGATGGCGGAAGAAGCGGCTCACCATATTCGGTTAAGGGAAAAACTCAAGGACGGGATATTCACCAGGCTTGATGAGGTTTATCTGAACGGGCACCCCACCCAGCGACTGCCCGGAAATCTAAACGTGAGCTTCGCTCACGTCGATGGGGAGTCTCTGTTGATGGGATTGAGGGAAATTGCGGTCTCCCCCAGTTCAACCTGCACAACGGCCAGCCTGGAGCCTTCCCATGTGCTCAGGGCCTTGGGAGTGAAAGAGAATCTGGCACACAGCTCCATCCGTTTTGGTCTTGGCCGGTTCAACACCGAGGAAGAGGTAGACTATACCATCAAACGAATCGTGGAAGAGGTATCCCGACTGCGCGCCATGTCGCCCTTCCATAAACAGGCGCAACGGGATTCCCGCAATAAACAGGAAGTGCAGCCAAAGATTGAGAGGAAGGCTATCTGACATTACCTTCCTGCAGGAGGCATTGATATATGGCAGCTGGAGTTTCCATTACCGAAAGGGCAGCAGACAAAATCAAAAAGATCGTCGCGGCTGAAAATAGGGATGACCAGGGATTGCGCGTCAAGGTGATTGGCGGGGGATGTTCTGGCCTACAGTATAAATTGCATTTTGACAACCCGCGACCAGGAGACCGCATATTCGACAAAAGCGGTGCCAAGGTCATCGTGGACATGAAGAGCCTCCTTTACGTGAACGGCACGGAGGTGGATCATAAGGAGTCGTTGATGGAGTCAGGCTTTATCATTCAGAATCCGAATGTAAAGCGGACCTGTGGCTGCGGCGCATCCTTCACGGTCTAAGAAGTGGGAGATATGGGATCCGAATCTTACTTCGATAATAACGCAACCACCCGGCTTTCCGCCGAGGCCCTTGAGGCCATGCAGCCTTATCTGATGGAGCTCTACGGAAATCCATCGAGCATCCACAGTTTTGGGAGCCAGGTTGGGAGGAAAATCCAGGAGGCGAGAGAACAGGTGGCTGCTCTCCTGGGGGCCTCCGATCCCATTGAGATTGTCTTTACGAGTTGCGGAACTGAGGGAGACAACGCGGCCATTCGGGGCCTGCTAGAGTCCCGTCCCGGCAAAAATCATATTGTGACCACTCAGGTGGAACACCCTGCTATTTTGGGTCTCTGCCAGCATTTGGAAAAGAAGGGGTACCGGGTGACTTGGCTCAGTGTGGACAGCAACGGGATGTTGGATTTAGGTGAGCTCAGGGATTCCCTCAGTGACGACACAGCCCTGGTCTCCATAATGACCGCCAATAACGAGACCGGGGTGATTTTCCCCGTTGATGACGTGGGCAAAATGGTCAGGGCCAAAGGGATACCTTTTCATGTGGACGCCGTTCAGGCCGCAGGAAAGATACCCCTTAATTTAAAAAACAGCCCTATCGATCTGCTCACGATATCGGGTCATAAATTTCACGGACCGAAGGGGATCGGCGCCCTTTATATCCGGAGGGGCATCACGTTTCGTCCCCTCATCATAGGTGGACATCAAGAGCGAAACCGAAGAAGCGGAACCGAAAACGTGTCAGGCATCGTGGGCATGGGCAAGGCCGCAGAACTGGCTCTCAGAGATCTGGGAAAAGAGCAGGAGCGCGTTCGCTGCCTGCGCGACCGGTTGGAGAAATCGCTGCTCGTCGCGGGCTGCCGAGTCAATGGCCATCGGGAAAAGCGCCTGCCCAACACGCTGAACGTGAGCTTCGAGTTTCTTGAAGGGGAGGCAATCCTGGTCCTCCTGGACGAATACGGGATTTGCGCCTCTACGGGATCTGCCTGTACGGCGGGATCAGTTGAGCCATCCCATGTCCTCCGGGCCATGCGCGTTCCATCCAATTGGCTACAAGGAGCTGTGCGTTTCAGCCTAAGCCATTACAACACGGAAGAAGAGGTCGACTTCGTCAGCGAAAAAATGCCCGGCATCGTCCAACGGCTACAGGGCCTATCCGTCCTGGGAAAGGTCAGCGATAGGCAAGGGGTGGGCGAATGGACACCTTGACGGTAGGTGAAACCAGGGTCAGGAGGTAAGATCGATGGGGGTCATGCAGGTTTCCCGAAAAGTGGACTACGCGCTTCGTGCGGCCATTTATCTTGCAACCCAGGACCTGAAGAAGACCTGCTCCTCTACTGGGGAGATCGCGGAGATTCAAAGGATCCCCAAGAAGTTCCTGGAGAAGATCATTCAAGATCTGGTCCGCAGCGGACTGGTCAAGTCCAAAAGAGGACCGGACGGGGGCTATAGCCTGGCTCGACCCTCACACGAGATCTCATTCCAGGACGTCATTGAGGCCATTGAGGGTCCTATTGCTCTCAATGTCTGTTTAGACTCAAAGGGGAGCTGTGACCTTCTTTCTCGATGCACGATGTCGGGGGTATGGCAGGAAGTCCAGCATAAGGTCGTTGATGTCTTTGCACGGACGACACTGGCAGATGTAAAGATGATTCCCTGCCATGCCTGTTCGCCCTTCTCTTCTTTTTCGAGTGCGGCATGAACCAACGCCTAGAAATTTCAGGCACCTCGGGTCACTGCAGCCGAAAGGGAGGTGGTTTTTATGACATATGAGTCGGGTCTAAGCGTGGAAGAAAGAGTATCCTCACTGTTTCAACCAGACACGGTCCTTCCCGCTCAGTATCTTGATACCGTTAGCCGGAAGTCTCACCTGGACCCAGAAAAGAAGCTAATGTTGGCAGTCCTGGAAGACGCCGTTGCCTGCTATCAGAAGAACGTCTCTGTGCGAGACGGAAAGGGAAAGAGTTTGTTCCTTGAGGCGGAAGAATGGGTTTTGATGGAGCAGAATGATGATTGGCTCTTTTCTTTCGGCAATATCTGCGAAGCCCTTGGTCTAAATCCCCAGTACATCCGTGCGGGACTGCTGCGCTGGAGACAAAAACGGGTGGAGGAACGCCCCAAGGCCAAAATCTACCGTCTGGCCCCCAGGAGTAGAGGAAAAAAGCGCGCTACTATGTCTGGGGGAACGGAACGCCGGTTGAAAAAAGCCGCCGGTCGATAAATCAGCACTTCAGGATGAGAGATAAAGGCGGTGGTTCAAACTGCGACCACCGCCTTTTTTGCAATCTGAGAATCTCCTTGCGGCTGGGTCTGTCAAAAGGCTATAAAAAACCCGAAACGAATCCCCATGATCAGAAAAAGTAGCAAGAGAAGGGGTAGGCTTGGCAATTCTCGGTACCGGGCGCGATATAGAATCGGGGGATACTTTTTG
>JACZXR010000113.1 GCA_022571535.1 Deltaproteobacteria bacterium
GCTTAGAACCGTCAGCCTGATCCGTGGATGCTTTACCCGGACACGTAACAGCTCACCCCCTGCATACCCCGTGGCCCCAAACACGGCCACACGGACAGGTCTTCGCTTCTTGGGTGGACCGGCTTCTGACTTAGCCAGTGATTTCAACGTTTGGAGTATTGTGGGCGTTTACGGGCCTTGTGGAGGCCGTACTTTTTCCGTTCAACTGCGCGTGAGTCGCGGGTAACAAAACCAGCCTTTTTCAGCGGGGTACGAAAGTCGGGATTAACCTGCATAAGCGCACGAGTGATCCCATGACGAATGGCGCCTGCCTGACCCGACAATCCTCCACCTCGGACATTAACCAGCACATCAAAATTCCCTTCGACATGGGTGACCTGAAAAGGTTGGAGAATAATCTGGCGTGCCGTTTCACGGCCAAAGTAATTGTCCAAAGACCGATCGTTGACCAAGATATCTCCCTTGCCATCTTTTAAAGAAACCCGGGCCACGGAGGTCTTTCTTCGGCCGGTTGCGTAATAAGACTTTGTCGCCATATCTTTAACCTCGACCCCGGATTATAAGAGGCTGTGGCCCTTGGGCCTGATGTGGGTGCTCGGGTCCTGCATAGACCTTCAACTTTTTAAGGAGCCTTCTCCCCAGGCGATTCTTAGGTAACATACCCTTTACAGCAAGGTGGACGACGGCATCAGGCCTAGTTTCTAGTTTCTTTTCAGCGGTGGTAACCCGAAGGCCCCCCGGGTACTCGGAGTGCCGGTAATAAACCTTCTGTTCCAACTTTTTCCCAGTCAACTTGACTCCCTTGGCGTTAACCACAACAACAAAATCGCCTCCATCCACATGCGGAGTAAAGGTCGGTTTGTGCTTACCCCTTAAAACTTTCGCCACCTCGCTGGCAAGCCGGCCCAACACCTTTCCACCTGCGTCAACGATGTACCATTGGCGTTGGGCCAGGGCGTCGCTCTTTTTCATCTGATAGGTCCCCATATTACCGTCAAACGGTTAGCCTATCTAGATACGAATGGCGGGGCCGACGAGATTCGAACTCGCGACCTCCGGCGTGACAGGCCGGCGTTCTAACCAACTGAACTACGACCCCGTCGCATCCTATCAGTGATTTGCTAAATGTCATGGCTATAGCTTTGAATGGGCGGTACAGGATTTGAACCTGTGACCCCCGGCTTGTAAGGCCGATGCTCTCCCACTGAGCTAACCGCCCCCCTCTCGGCTCAAAATACCAAACCGGAGGCCTAGGACATAAAATCCTGCGATCTCCTGCCTTTTGCCACTGTTTTCTTCTGATAGTCAGTCTAAAAAGAGGGAATCAGCTGAGGGCCTCTTTTAATGCCTTTCCAGCCTTGAACTTCGCGGCTCGAGAGGAAGCAATCTGAATTGTCTCGCCGGTCTTGGGATTTCTCCCCGCCCTCGCATTACGATGAGAAACCGAAAATGTCCCAAAACCAGAAATGTTAATTTTATCCCCGTTCTTCAAAGCGGCAGTGATATCATCGAACAACCCATTGATGATCTCTTCAATGCTTTGCCTGGGGAGTTCTCCCTTATTTGCAGAAGATTCGATCAAGTCTGCTTTTGTCATCGTTCACCCCTTATCACCCTAATCATGCTCAAATAGCAAGTGTGGTATAACCATAGGATTTTCCGAGTGTCAATCCAAATTTTGAATTTGGCCTATGAGGGTTGCACCCTATTGTGGCAGGATATCCGCCCCTGGCACTTCTGGTGCCTTTCCCGCAAACGGGGGGGGCTCCCCTTTTACCTCTTCCAGCTCCTCCTTCTTCTTCAAAAAACTCTCTGGATCTTCAAGCACGAGGGCTTTCTTCAACACTTCATCCATATGGGAGACCAACACCAACTCAACGGTTTTCAATATCACCGACGGGATCTCCTCAATGTCTTTTTTGTTCTCTTCGGGTATCAGTACCTTCTTAATACCACCTCGGTGAGCAGCCAAGACCTTCTCCTTCAGCCCCCCTATGGGAAGAATCATCCCCCTCAGCGTAATCTCCCCCGTCATGGCTAGGTCATGGTATACAGGGATCCTCGTCAGGGCGGATACAATAGACGTTACCATGGTGATACCCGCCGATGGTCCATCCTTGGGAATCGCACCCTCCGGCACATGGATATGAAGGTCCGAATTCTGATAAAAATCACTTTTTAACCCCAGCTCTTTCGCGCGGGACCGCACATAGCTCATCGCTGCCTTGGCTGACTCTTGCATGACATCACCCAATTGACCGGTCAAAATAAGTTGACCCTTACCTGGCATGACCGCCACTTCCGTGGACAGCAACTCTCCTCCGAGCTCAGTCCAGGCCAACCCCGTGCTGACTCCAATTCTGTGCTCCTCCTCTGCTCTTCCATAACGGAACTTTGCCGCACCCAGATACTTATGCAGTCTCTTTGCCCCAATGGTTATCGGAGAACCACGCTCCTTCTTGACTACTTCTACAGCAACCTTACGGCAGATCGAGGCGATCTCACGTTCTAGATTTCTCACACCGGCCTCTCTGGTGTAGTACCGGATGAGCCCCAGAATAGCGTTGTCCGTGAAAAAGATGTTCTCCGCCTTGATACCGTTAGCCTCTCTCTGTTTTTCTACCAAATACTTCTTGGCAATATTTAACTTCTCCAACTCCGTGTAGCCAGCAATGCGAATGATTTCCATGCGATCCTGTAGGGGGCGGGGAATGCGATCCAGCGAATTTGCAGTCGTGACAAACATCACCTTGGAAAGATCATAATCCAAATCCAGGTAGTGATCGTTAAAGGTGGCGTTCTGTTCAGGGTCCAGCACCTCAAGAAGCGCTGAGGAGGGATCCCCCCGGAAATCCATGGACATCTTATCTACCTCATCCATGAGAAATACAGGATTACCAGAACCGGCCTTCTTCATAGACTGGATGATCTTGCCCGGTAACGCCCCGATATAGGTGCGGCGATGCCCGCGGATCTCCGCCTCATCCCGCACCCCCCCCAGGGAAATGCGTATAAACTTTCTCCCTGTAGCACGCGCAATGGACCGACCCAGTGACGTCTTTCCGACCCCCGGAGGCCCCACCAGGCAGATGATGGGACCCTTGATCTTTCCCACCAGGCTCTGAACAGCCAGGTACTCAAGGATCCTCTGTTTTACCTTCTCCAAGCCGTAATGGTCCTCCTCCAGCACCCTCTCCGCCTCCTTGATATCGAGCTTCTCCTCCGTGAACTCATTCCAGGGTAGATCCAAGATCCAGTCAATATAACACCTCACCACAGAGGCCTCGGCAGACATGGGGGACATCATCTTGAGCTTCTTAAGCTCCTTTTCGACTTTTTCCTTGGCCTCTACTGACAACTTCTTTTGCTTAATTTTCTCTTCAATCTCTTGAATTTCGTTTTTAAACTCGTCCTTCTCCCCAAGCTCTTTCTGGATAGCGCGCATTTGCTCGTTCAAATAGTACTCCTTTTGAGAACGCTCCATCTGCTTCTTCACACGAGAGCGAATGCGTCGCTCCACCTCCAAGACCTCAATTTCGGCACGCAAGTGACCCAAAACTTTTTCAAGCCTCTCCGCCGCGTTGATGATTTCCAGGAGATTCTGCCGTTCCTCCAGCTTGATCCCGAGATGACCGACAATCGTGTCGGCAAGCCGACCTGGATCGTCGATAGAGGAAATTGACATGACCATCTCTGGCGGGATTTTCTTCTTCAGCTTGACATAGCTCTCAAAGGTGCTGTGCACTTCCCGGATTAGGGCCTCCCCCTCCGTGTTCCGCTCCACTACCTCTTCTATCTCCTCCACTTCCACAAGGAAAAAGTCGGGATGGCTCAAGAAGCGAACTGCCCTTGCCCTTTTCTTTCCCTCGACAAGAACCTTCACGGTCCCATCTGGAAGCTTGAGCATCTGCACGACGTTTCCTAATGTCCCCACCGGATAGATGTCGTTTTGGGTTGGATCGTTGGTTCTGGGGTCTTTCTGCGACGACAAAAATATCGGCACCTGTTTTTTAGTTGCCTCCTCTAGCGCCCTGATGGACCTCTGCCGGCCCACGAAAAGAGGCACCACCATATTAGGAAAAACAATGATATCTCTCAGCGGCAACAGAGGCACTTGAAGAGAGCTGCTGCCACCTTCCCCACTGTCATCTTTGTGGTCATTGCGGAATAACATATCACCCCCCCCTATGCGCTCTCTGCGGCTTTGGTATAGACAACGATGGGTGCTGCATTGCGAGTCACTACCTCATCGGAAATAACGACTTCCTTGATATTAGTTTGGGCCGGCATCTCATACATAACGTCAAGCATGGTGTTCTCCATGATAGCCCTGAGCCCGCGGGCTCCCGATTTCCTTTTCATAGCCTCACGCGCAATAGCCCAAAGTGCCTCATCCGTAAATCTGAGATGCACAGTCTCCATCTCGAATAGTTTGCAATACTGTTTCGTCAGGGCGTTTTTGGGCTCTTTCAAAATCCTCACGAGCGCTCCCTCGCTCAGTTCCTCCAGAGTGGCAATGACGGGCAATCGGCCGATGAACTCCGGGATAAGCCCAAACTTCAACAGATCCTCGGGCTGGACCCCGTGCAACAGCTCGCTGTCCCCCCTGCCATCTTTCTTCTCGACCACTCCCCCAAAACCTAACCGCTTGCGCCCAGTCCGTCGACGAATGATGTCCTCTAAACCAACAAAGGCCCCCCCGCACATGAACAGGATATTCGTCGTATCCACCTGGAGGAATTCCTGCTGCGGGTGCTTTCTTCCCCCCTTCGGGGGCACGCTGGCCATAGTCCCCTCGATGATCTTCAGCAGGGCCTGCTGCACTCCCTCGCCGGAGACATCCCGGGTAATCGATGGATTCTCCGATTTGCGCGAGATCTTGTCAATCTCATCAATGTAAACAATCCCCTTCTGGGCCTTCTCCACATCATAATCAGCCGCCTGCAAAAGATTCAGGATAATATTTTCTACGTCTTCCCCGACATATCCTGCCTCCGTCAAACTCGTTGCGTCGGCAATGGTAAAAGGGACCTGCAGTAAACGTGCCAGGGTTTGAGCTAGAAGCGTCTTGCCAGACCCCGTTGGACCAAGAAGCAGGATGTTGCTCTTCTGCAACTCCACATCTCCAGTCACCATCTGGCTATCAATGCGCTTGTAGTGGTTGTGAACGGCCACCGCCAAGATCTTCTTGGCCTTCTCCTGACCCACCACATACTGATCCAGAACGCGCTTAATCTCTACGGGCTTGGGAATACCTGAGGAAGAGGCAAGGGCTTCTTCATGATCGCACTCCTCAGCAATGATATCATTACAGAGGTCAATGCATTCATCGCAGATGTAAACCGTCGGTCCTGCAATGAGTTTACGCACCTCGTCCTGACTCTTCCCACAAAAAGAGCAAACAAGGTTTCCCGAACGATCGTCACCGTGCTTAGGCATGTAACTCCCTATTTACTTTTTTGGATCGATATCCCGACGACTCTCCATGACCTCATCAACCAATCCATACTCCAAAGCCTGTATTCCCGACATGAAAAGGTCCCGGTCGGTGTCCTTCTCGATCTTTTTAAGAGTCTGCCCCGTATGTTTCATAAGGATTTCGTTCAATTCCTCCCGCATCCGCAGCATCTCTCGGGCCTGAATATCCACGTCTGCCGCGGCACCCTGAAAACCGCCCAGGGGTTGATGGATCATAATCCGCGAATGAGGAAGGGCGAACCTTTTTCCCTTGGCCCCCGCAGCCAAAAGAATCGCACCCATACTGGCGGCCTGTCCCAAACAAACCGTTGAGATCTTAGGCTTGATATACTGCATCGTGTCATAGATGGCCAGACCCGAGGTGATGGATCCACCAGGGGAGTTGATATAAAAATAGATGTCCCTCTCAGGATCCTCTGATTCTAGAAAAAGCAGCTGGGCAGTGATTACGTTTGCCACATCGTCCATAATCGGACTGCCCAAAAATATGATTCGGTCTTTGAGCAAGCGGGAATAGATATCATAAGCTCGCTCCCCCCGTCCTGTTTGTTCTACCACTATCGGGATAAAATTCATTTTTCTAGAACCCCACCTTATCTACAACGTCATTTTATCTGCTTTTCGCCTTTCTATCAACCTTTTTAGGCAGGTGGCCTTACCTCTTTCACCTTGGCCCGTTCCAACAAGAAGTCCAGTGTCCGCTCAAAGACCATCTGCAAGCGGAGGTCCTCGCGGGCATCGTCTCGGTGATAGAACTCTCGCAAGGCCACGGCCTTATCTTTGGCGAGGCGGACCATCTCCTCGATTTTTCTACGAAGCTCATCGTTCGAGATATCGATCTTTTCCAACGCCGAAATCTTTTCGATCAGAAGCCTCGTCTTAACTTGATGCTGCGCCCGAGGCTCCAACTCCCTGTGCACTTGCTCGATCGAAGACCTCTCTTCTGGAGAGGTCGAACCGAGGGATCCAGGACGTCCCTGACGCCGCTCCATAAGAGTGCTGATCTGTTGATCCACCATGGCACGTGGAATCTCAAAAGAATGCTTCCCAATGAGTTGGGTTAGCAGTTGTTCTTTTAGCTCCCCCTTCTGGATCTCGCGCAGCTCCGCGTCCAGCTGAGCCTTGACCTTTACCCTTAATTCCTCGAGTGAAGCACAATCGCTGGCGTCCTTGGCAAACTCATCGTCGAGGGACGGGATAACCTTTCTTTTAATTTCCCGAACGACCACACGAAACACGACCTCTTTCCCTGCAAGCTCTGGTTGAACTTGGCCATCTGGGTAAGTAATCCTGAAATACGATGCTAAATTGAACACGCTGATCAGTTAAACGAGGCACAGCACCAGGTTGAATTACCACAGTATCTGTCGCCAAATCATCAAAGGTATATCCTTTATAAATCTTTTCACCGGCCGCATTGTAAAGTATCTCATAGGAGTCATTGGTAATGTCTTCCATGGTTTTCATAACACCCAGGCTAGCCCATGATTCAACACCTGGTACAAATTCGCCATTAACCCTAAATTCAATTCCGGTCGCATAACCTCTGGCGATGTTGTCGGCGTAATATCTGA
>JACZXR010000114.1 GCA_022571535.1 Deltaproteobacteria bacterium
GATCGTACCGCTTTTTGAACAAAACTTGCTCGAACGCCTCCTCCATCCGAAATCGTAACTTTGGGAACAAGAATCCTACTAGAATAAGGAGGATCAGAGAAATGAGGGAGAAAGTGGGGCTGACTTTGCCAAAGAAAACTACTTGCGCCCAGATTATCACGATATAGCATGGAACCAAAAGAACCCCTAGGAGGAAAGCATAAATAAGACTTTTCTTAACGATGAACTCTATATCCATCAGTTGATAGGTGAAAATGGCATAGGCGAAAATTGCGATATAAAATGCTATTAAAATGTTACCGAACGGAGGAACAGGGATATCGTACCAAAGCAAATAATTTGTACCGCCTCCGAGGAACGCAAGGGCTATAGTAATTAACAGCATTCTCAAATGATTGCGTCGTCGGCCGATTGAGGTCTTGTGGGCCTGATACAGCTCCGAAACAGATTTACAGGCAAAAAAGACAAACATAAGAAAATGAAGATGAAATCCAACCCCTGGGTTAGGCCAGTACGGAAAATTTAGCTTTGGTGAGATACCCGACACCAAAATGCTTGTAGGACTTAAGAAGAACAAAGAAACGCTTAATAGATAACCCAGCATGATAAGGCGAACTTTAGGCTTGGTTGAGATACCGATAAGCTGGATAACATGATGATATGCTGTCACCGGAATGAAAACAGCCCCGGCCACTAGGATTTTGGTCCAAAAGAGGGCGTTGGCTTCTGTTGAAGATACAAGCCAAAAAAAATATCCACAGCTCCAGATGAAAAGGCTAAGGCAAAAAAGAGCGTAGGTGATGTATCTTCGATCAGCGGGGTTTCGGGTGAGGACAAACAGGCCGAGAATAATTGCTAGAATCCCGTTAATAAGGCCGCTAGCAGGATAGTAATAAATCAACATTCAAGCTACGGACAAGGCCCAACAGCCACTGCAACATTGGCTTGGTCACCGAAGGATCTAAAGATTTGGATGTTCCTAGCTCCTGCCTCCAACAGGAGATCAGACAGGTCATCCTGGGAGAAAAACTGATAGCATCCCTCCGATTCCTTGTTTTTGATCATTCCAGCATTGTTAAGGACTATGCGAGCCTGTTCCAATTCTTCTGCGGTTCGACTCACCTCAATAAAGTTCCGATAGATTTGGGAAAGATCGGCAAACGGCTTTAAGCTCGTCACCACTAGTTTCCCCCCAACCTTAAGTGTGCGAAGAAGCTCTTTCAGGACACACAGAGGGTCATCGAGATAGGACAGGACAAAATTACAACAGATTTTATCAAAACAATGCTCCTTAAATGGAAGACCATGATTCAGGTCTGAAATGTAGTAAGAATAATTTAGGAAGTTTGAGCTGCTCGGCAGCAATCCCATCCTCCCTTTGAATTCCTTCTGTATCTCCGTGTGAGTAGATTTCGCTTTTTGGATTGCCTCGTCTACGAAGTCCACCCCTACGTATCGAGCAGAAGGTCTCCGGAGCGAAACCGCCTTGCCTTGCATTAAATGGTAAAGCTGACGGACAAGAACAAACGTACCAAAATGACCGATCCCACAGCCTGCATCCAGGATCATTTCTCCCTTCCTGGAGTCACCCAAGTGACGATTTAAAAACTCCAATAAATTCCAATAATCCTGAAGGTTGACAATGTAACTGTATTTTTCCAGGTACATCTTCCAGAACTTTCTTTCTTCTTCGCGATTTAGCCTTTTAGCAGACCTCAGCCTTTCCTTCTCCTCACGCAACCGCATAATAAGGTGCTGAGATTCAGGGGCCCGGACTGTGCCCCATTTAGGTTCTAATCCACTCAGGTATTTTTCCGTAGAGGCAACGACCCTCTGGCATGCATAATCTGCTGATGTGGGGTTTTCGTAAAGCTCATGCATGGCATTAGGGAGCACGTAGAACTCCTTCTGCTGCGTCGGAATACGATCGAAAACCATCCGAACTTCATCAGGTGAAACCCATGGGTCTTTATCCGCCACCAAAAAAACGGTTGGGATGTATAATTTCGCCGCATCCTGTAATGACGTGTGCAACGTATGGAAATTTCCATCGATCGCATCTTTTAAGAAATGATCGGCATTCACTTGAAAGCCCAAGATATCCCTTAAACCAAGTGAGACACCGCTCAACGCTTCTTTAACCCCATCCTCGCGATAGATGGCCTGCAGGGTACCTTGCAGGTTAACAACACCGAGAATACTGATTAAAAGTTCAATCCGCTTGTCCTCTGCAGCTTCTTTTAAAGCAACCCTTACACCCAAACTCGAACTCACCAGCGTAAGGAGGGACGCCCCAAATTTATTCTCGACAAAATCAACAGCTGAACGGAGGTCTTCCTTCATCTGACTTAGAGAAGTAAGAAGCATAGTTCCTTCGCTCTCACCAACGTGATTGGTATTGTCATATCTGATCACTTGGAATCCGTTGATGGCTAGATAATAGGCCAGGATCAGGTTGCTGCTCTTTGTTTTGCCATAGGGCGGGACAATGATGACCATTCCTTTGGAAGGTGACGAGTTGTTAATACGATCATAATAGCTTGCTATCCGCTTGCCTGATCGGTTTAAAAAAGTTAATGGCTCACTTATGATAGGGATTCCCGTTACCGGGCTCCGCAATAATTCCCTGAGGTTGTTATGAGCAAAAAGACCGTTCACTGTTGTTTACCAAACGCTTTCTCGGGATGACTATGGGTGACCGAGGTTGGAAAAAGTGAGGGTGATTTACGTCCAATGCGATATTTTATTTTTGATATTCGAATTTTTCATCAGCCAAGCCTCGATCATCTTTCTTTTAAACCGCCATTGATTGCCCACCTTGAATGCTGGCAGTTTCCTTTGGGCTACCAAACGGTAGACGGTAAATTTGTCAATTTTCAGGTATTGGGCGACCTGGTCCACAGTTAATAGAGCATCTTGCATTGTCCCCTTCCTTATGTCATTCTTTGACTTCTTTTGGCATCTCTATACAATAGATGTATATACTAGTCAAGGGTTAAAAAGAACAGGTAAATGCGTTTAATTCTTGGGGTAAAAACAGCTGGTTTTTCTATATTTTTCCTGTTTTGGAGCCCTAATGGGATCTTCGCAGGCGGGTATGCCATCCCCCACCAAACTGCAAAAGCAGTAAGTCTGTCGAATGCCGTTACCGCTGGAGTCAATGACCCTTCGGCCGTGTACGTCAATCCAGCGGCGCTCACCGAAGTCGATGGGAACCAGGTCCTGGGGGGAATAACTTACATTAATACTGTAAGCAGCGTGAGTAATAGTGGCCGCAGGTCGGTCAATAAACACGATGACAGTTTTCTCCCAACCTTTTTTGCTAACTACCACATTCCAAAGACCGATCTTACGTTCGGGATTGGGCTTTACAGCCCATTTGGACTGGCAACAACCTACGCTGAAGACGGCTTCACGCGATTTGGCGCTGTCCGTTCCGAGCTGAAGACAATTTACGTGACTAACGCCATGGCCTGGCGCGTCAACCCTTATCTCTCCTTTGGAGGGGGACTAAGCTTCATCCACTCATCAGCCTTGTTCTCTCGCGCTATTTTTCTGGGCGCCGCTGGTGAAGGCAGAATTCGCCTCACAGGCACTGACAACGGATTTACCTTTAATCTAGGAGTCCTTTTTAAACCTCACAAAGATGTCAAGATCGGATTAACATACAGGGGCGGGGAGATCCTAAATTTCGATACTGCAAAGGCAAAGATCGCTGACTTTACAGGTGCTGTAACCACAGTCAAATCGAAGGGGACCCAGCTGCCTTTACCTCCGGTTATCAGCCTTGGCATTAATTGGCAACCCACTCCTGCCTGGGCTCTAGAGTTCGTTTATGATTATACTCGATGGAGCGAGTTCCCACACCTTAAGGCTCGTTTTGATCAATCCGTCCTCCTAGCCCCCGGTTTGCCATTCTCCGGTCTCTTTATCCAGGAGCTATGGAAAAACACGAGCACACTACGCCTTGGGAGTTCCTACCAGCTAGACGATGCCTTCGAGCTGAGAGCCGGCATCGCAGTCGACGAGACCCCAATACCAGGCAATACCCTAGGCCCATCCATCCCAGGGGCAGATATCCTGACTCTCAACGGGGGTTTTGGTTACGCCTGGAAGGGTTTTACCCTGGACGTGGGTTACATGGCAGTATTTTACAAAAATCGGCGAGTTCTCAATAACGTCCTGGAAGCAGACACCCCCTTGAACCCGTTTACTCCAGGCCGCGATAAATACGAGACCTTTAATAACTTTGTCGCCCTTAATATCCATATCGTTTTTAAGAACCGCCTCTCTCGGCCGGATTCCCTTACCCTTTCTTTTGCGCTTTCTCGATCTTGGCCCACGTGTCACGTAACGGCACCGCCCGATTGAATGTTAGTGTTCTATCGGAAGAATCAACGGAGAAATATCCCAGTCTCTCGAACTGATAATGGCTTTCCGGTACTGCACCGGCCAGACTGGGTTCAACACGGCACGATGTCAATATCTCCAGCGAGTTCTCATTCAAATTACTCTTCCAGTCAGCACCTTCCTCAACATCGTCTGGGTCTGGCTTTACGAAGAGGTGATTGTACAAGCGCACTTCGGCTTCAAGGGAGTGGGCAGCCGAAACCCAGTGAATTGTTCCCTTGACCCTGCGCCCGCCCTGGGCTGAACCGCTTTTGGTATCGGGATCAAAGGTACAATGAAGCTCGGTCACCTCGCCGGTCACAGGTTCCTTAACGACACCAACACACTTGATAATGTATGCGTATCGCAGCCGTACCTCACGGCCCGGGGCCAGACGGAAAAATTGCTTCGGTGGATCCTCACGAAAATCCTCTTGTTCTACGTACAGCACGCGTGAGAACGGAACCTTCCGTGTCCCCATACTGGGATCCTCCGGATTGTTCACGGCCTCCACTTCTTCCACCCGGTCTTCCGGATAGTTATCGATGACTACTCGAAGTGGACGCAACACCGCCATCACGCGCGGAGCGCATCGATTCAATTCTTCACGCAAACAGTGCTCGAGAAGTGCAATATCAACGGTACTATTCTTCTTGGCAACTCCAATGCGTTCACAAAAGTTTCGGATGGACTCAGGTGTGTAACCACGTCGGCGCAAGCCTGCTAAGGTCGGCATCCTCGGATCGTCCCATCCAGTGACATGCCCCTGTTCTACCAATTCCAGCAGCCTTCGCTTGCTCATTAAGGTGTAGCTTAGATTGAGACGTGCAAACTCTATCTGCCTCGGATGATAGACCTTCAATTGGTCCAGGAACCAGTCATATAAGGGGCGATGATCTTCGAACTCCAACGTGCAAACTGAATGAGTGATCCCTTCGATGGAATCCGATTGGCCATGGGCAAAGTCGTATGTCGGATAGATGCACCACTTGTCTCCTGTCCGGTGATGAGTTGCGTATAGAATGCGATACATGACCGGATCTCGCATATTCAAGTTCGAAGATGCCATATCAATTTTCGCTCGTAGCGTGCGGGAGCCTTCTTGGAATTCGCCCGCCCGCATTCGCTCATACAAGCCCATGTTCTCTTCGACCGAGCGCGTGCGAAACGGACTGTCTTTGCCTGGCTCGGTCAAGGTGCCGCGGTATTCTCGCATTTGCCCTGCACTCAAGTCGCAGATGTACGCCTTGCCGTCTTTGATCAACCGTACAGCGAACTGATAGAGTTGCTCAAAGTAGTCTGATGCGTAGTACTCTCGATCACCCCAATCGAATCCGAGCCATCGAATGGCAGATTTAATCGATTCCACATATTCAACGTCTTCCCTGCCTGGATTGGTATCATCGAATCGCAAATTGCAAAGCCCGCCGAATTCCGCCGCGAGACCGAAATTGAGGCAGATGGATTTAGCATGCCCAATATGCAGATGGCCATTCGGTTCTGGTGGAAACCGCGTAAGAACACGACCATGGTTTTTGTTTGCCTCCAAGTCCTCCAGAACGATATTTCGAATAAAATTGGAGGAAGGAGAATCGGCTTTAAGCAAATTTATAGGGCCTCACCTGTTTTTTACTCTTGTTGTGATTTCATCGCTTTTTCTCGGTGATTATAGGGAAGGACAACCAGCTTGTTCCTATTATGAACCTAACATATTATCAGGTCTAGCGCTTTTTTCTGACCAGGGAACACGTGAGGCAGTGTGCTTTCACTGGGGGAGCGACAAAGCACCATGAAACCTGCTGGATTCGGCCAGGATAAATCCAATGTGCATTGAATATGGGCAGTGCCTCCTGTTGAGTCGCACATGCTAGACGGCAGGTGTTCACTCTGGTACCCAAGCCTTATTACTAAAGCCCCGTTGACTGCTCCCTCGACTTCCTGTTAGCTTGAAAAAAATGGCATCAGTTCGCACTCGTTTTGCTCCCAGTCCTACAGGCTATCTTCACATTGGCAATGCTAGAACTGCCCTGTTCACCTTTCTCTTCACCCGCCAGCAAAGAGGTCTCTTCATTCTCAGGATCGATGACACCGACCGCAAGCGTTTCGACTCAGAGTTCCTCGATGATATCCTTGATTCCCTTCGGTGGCTGAACCTTACCTGGGACGAGGGTCCCTATTTCCAAAGCGAGCGACTCGATCTTTATCGCGAAAAGATCAATGAATTGCTGCAGGCAGACAAGGCCTATCGGTGTTATTGCACTCCTGAAGAACTCGATGCCAAGCGGCAGACGGCACTGGCCGATGGGCGTAAGCCTGTTTACGACGGGACCTGTAGGACCCTTCGGCCACAGGCCGGTGAGCGAAAGCCCTTTACCGTGCGCTTCAAGGGACCCAAAGAGGGAGAGACAGCCATTGAGGACGCCATTAAGGGCAGGATAGTGTTCCAGAACCAGGAGCTGGACGACTTGATACTCGTACGCTCAAATGGCATGCCAACATACAACTTCTGCTCGGTAGTGGATGACGCCACCATGGGTATCACTCACATTATCCGTGGGGACGACCACCTTACCAACACTCCGCGTCAGGTACTTATTTTCCAGGCACTTGGCGCTCCAGTCCCTGTCTTTGCC
>JACZXR010000115.1 GCA_022571535.1 Deltaproteobacteria bacterium
TATCAGCGCATTAACCACAAAGCATATTTTTTTTGTATTTTTGTTGATTACAAACATATCATCAAGAAAATAAAGAACATAATCCTGATCTTTTATTAGATCTTCCTCATTGTTCGGAACATCTTCAATATTATTTACAAAATCGTAAGAAATCAGGCCAAATAAACCGCAAGGTAATAGGGTATTAGTTTGCTTGAACTTGAAAACTACTGACCTTATTATGTCCATGTGAGTTTTAAGCTTAAGTCTTTGTTCTACACTAACAGCTCTTCTTGCAGGAGTTAAAGTACCATGAATTCTGTCTTTGCTATATACAGCTTTATCACAAAAACCAAAATCTTTTTTGATTAGCTGCAAAAATCCTTTTCCTTTATGCGAATAGACTGACGAAGAAAAATCAGTGGCAGATATTTTAAACGGAGCAAACGAAGGCTGTGCCCCGGTTCCTTGACACCGCTCCCGAGAAATGGGGCAGACAGGACAATGACCGCGGAGGTCCTTTCCCCTTCGGCGGCCTTAACGGCTGCCAGGCCTCCCAAACTGTGACCAAGGAGAACAGGAGATGACCCGGCAGCGCGCATCACTTGCTTGAGGTCGCCCAGGCAATCCCCAAAGGTCACCTGGGCCACGGGTTCAAGTGTTTTCTCTTCAGCTCTCCCCCTAAAGTTGACTGCCCAGCAATCCCACCCGAGATTGGAGAAGCGAACAGCCCATTCTCGCCAGCACCAGCTGCCGCTCCATGGGCCGTGAACCAGAATGAGAGGAGATCTAAACTTAGGATTTTCTGGGGGGAAAGTCTCTGTCAGAATGCCGCTGATTGTTCTCTTCATCGATCCGGCAGGGAAGACCTCCTCTAAAAACGACAAGACCCTTCGGTTGCGGACGACCGAAGGGTCTTGTCATTTGGGAAGCCAGAACAGCAACCCTATCGCCTGAGATTAAGGAGGGTTCACTTTTTCACCACCACAATACCTCAACACCACAAATCAGACGATACTACTTTTTCTTTTTGGCTTTCTTTTTAGGTTTTGCCTTTGCCTTCTTCTTAGCTGCCATAGGCACCTCCTTTTAAATTTACCGCTGGTGGGCATCTACCGAAAGAGGGGAATTTTGAACTCAGGCGAAAAGATTTCTAACTTTACAAACCCTCCCCACATTTAGTAGATAAAATTATTATTACGCCACCAGTTATTGTATGTCAAGAAAAAAATAGCATTTTATAAAAAGATTTTGTAAAAATATCTCGGCTGTCTAGTAACATAATTTTATCTCTATTCCATTTTTAGATTAGAGGCTTACAATATTTTTAAAATAACAGGCCGTTATAACAATGAAAAGCTAGTCCCATCACCTCCATGTATATCGGAACTAAGGGAGTGAACCCCTTCGGGCACCATTTGCTAACGGGGGAAACCTGAGATAAATTTTCGGAAAACTTCTTTTGAGGTGACACGTGATTGACTTCTTTACCAAAGGGGGGATCTTTATGTATCCGATCCTCCTCTGTTCCATTACAGCACTGGCAATATTTATCGAGCGACTGTGGAATCTAAGACGCGTTCAGGTCCTCCCCCTGGATCTCGTCAATGAGGTAGAGGATCTCATTCGCAGGGAAAAGATCCATGAAGCTGCCATGCTCTGTCAAAACAACCGATCGTCGGTAGCCCAAATCTTTCTTGTCGGACTTAAAAACTTCGGCAGGCGAAGAGAGGAGATAAAAGATCACCTAGAGGAGGTGGGACGTCAAGAGAGCGCTTCCCTGGAACGGTTTGTCGAAGGTCTGGGGACCATCGCCGGAGTCAGCACGCTCCTTGGCCTCCTGGGAACGATTTCGGGCATGATCAATGTTTTCTCCGTGATCTCGACCCAGACGGTTGTCAATCCTGGATCGATGGCCGGAGGCATCTCCGAAGCGCTGATCACGACCTACGCGGGGTTAAGCGTGGCCATCCCAACCATCGTCATGCACAAATATCTGCAAAGCAGAGCTAATACGCTGATCCTGGAAATGGAGCGGCGCTCCGTCCGACTAGTGGATCTCCTGAAGGAAAAGAAAAGGAACGACTGAATTGCAATTCCAAAAAAAACCGATACCCCACAACAGCTTCATTGACATTGCCCCATTTTTGGACACCGTTTTTAATCTGCTGATTTTTTTTGCCCTCTCCCTCAACTTTATCTCGACCCCCGGCATTCGAGTCAACCTCCCAAAGTCCACGGCCCAGGAAATTGTTCGCGAGGATAAAGACCTCCGCGTAGTCATAACCGCAACAAACCGGCTCTTCCTCAACGAAAGGCCAGTAGAGATGGAAGACTTGGCAAATCGTTTCAGAGAAGAAGCACGGTTAAATCGGCAGACTCAGATCTTGATTCAGGCTGACGAGCAGGTGGCCCACGGAACAGTTGTGCGGGTCATGGACTTGGCTCGCAGCGCGGGCCTTCATCGACTGGCCATCATTACACAACCAAAAAACAACCGAGAGAGAAGATAGCCACAGATTGTGTTGCCTAGGATCCTTCGCGGTTACAGGCGGATAATTGTCTTCACCGATTGATTTAAACTGGCATGAGTCCGTGTTTTTTTTCCGGTCTCGCCTCTCTTTTATCACCAAGGATTTCTAGGGCCTGAATCAGACGGACTCTCGTCTCGGCGGGCCGAATCGAAGCATGGGCAAACTGCTTGGAAAGGGCTTCGAAGGGGCCACTGAACCTCTCCGTATATTCCTCCATCTTTCGCCTTCTTGTTTTTTCTGGATCCTGTGACTGCTCAATCTCCCGGCGAAAGATGACATTGACCGCACCTCCACCACCCATGACTGCCAGCTCCACCCCAGGCCAGAGTAAGAACTGATCTGCCCCCATCTCACGGGTACACATCGCTTGCTTCGCGCCGCCGTATCCCTTGCGTAGAACTACCGTAACTTTTGGCACGGTCGCTTCCGCATAGGCATAGAGTAGCTTTGCCCCGTGGCGGATGATCCCTTTCTCTTCCTGCTGTCTTCCCGGGAAGAACCCGGGGACATCCATCAGTGTAACGATGGGGATATTAAAGGCATCACAAAACCGGATAAAGCGCGCGGCCTTGTCCGATGAATCCACGTCAAGACTTCCAGCGAGAAACATGGGTTGGTTAGCAACAAATCCCACCGGATAACCGTCCAGCCTCGCCAATCCGATAACCAGGTTGCGCGCAAACTTTGCCTTGAGCTCGAGAAAATCGCCATCATCCACAATGGCCCTGATGACGTGGAGCACGTTGTAAGCCTTGCGAGCATCATCGGGCACGATCGTTTCAAAACGGTCCGGGAGATGTCGGGGGTCATTACTAGGCCCTTTGCGTGGGGGTTTGGACCGACAGTTGGAAGGCAAGAAACCCAACAGCCTACGAATGAGGGTGAGACAGTCGTCGTCACTCTTGGCCGTTATATCTGAAACACCCGAGATCTCAGAGTGCAACTTGGCACCACCCAACTCCTCCATGGTGATCTCTTCACCCAGCACCTCTTTGATCACCGGGGGCCCCGTGATAAACATCTGACCGGTCCCCTGCACCATGATAACGAAATCTGTTAAGGCAGGAGAATAGGAGGCCACCCCAATACAGGGACCCATAATTGCTGAGATCTGGGGGATGACACCGGAGGTGATGCTGTTCTCAAAAAAAATTTTCCCTATAGCCGTAGTGACACTCAACCCCTCTTGAATCCTTGCCCCCACAGAATCGTAGAGCCCGATAAGCGGAATTCCCAATGTGCGAGCGGTTTTGATAACGTAGGCGATCTTTTCGGCGTGCGCGCTGCCAACGGCCCCGGCCAGGACCGTTCGGTCTTGGGCAAAGACATAGACAGACCTTTCACCAATCTTGCCGGTACCGGTCACCACCCCGTCTGTGGGCCGCTTTTTTTCTGCCATCCCGAAATCAGTACACTGGGTCTCTGCGAACATGAACTCCTCAACAAAACTCCCGGGGTCGAGGAGTTTTTCAATCCGTTCTCTGGCCGTAAGCTTCCCCTCGTCGTGCTGCTTCCCGACGGACTTGGGATCGCCCTGAAGGATTTTCTCTTCCAGCTCAGCAAGCTTTCTCTCTATCTCGTTTCTTCCCTTTACCACTTCAAGGGCACCTAACCTTATACAATTCCCATTCCTTTAAGCACAGAGAGCATAATCCCCGCGGCAACAATGGAGCCGATCTGTCCGCTCGCATTCGCGCTCAATGCATGCATCAGGAGATAATTCTTCTTATTATACCTCTGTCCTTCAACCTGAACTACGCGCGCTGACATAGGGAAGGCAGATATTCCTGCCGCCCCGATCAGCGGATTGATCCTGCCTCCAGTGAGGAAACACATCAGCTTACCGAAGAGGACCCCCATCACCGTATCCAGGCTTATGGCAATAAAACCAAGCCCCAAGACCATAAGGGTCTCGACGCGCAAGAATTTTGCCGCCTCCATGGTCGCCCCTATTGAGAGGCCAAGGAGAAGGGTTACGATATTCGTGATCTCGTTTTCCGAGGCATTCTTGAGTCTCTCCACCACACCTGATTCCCTCATGAGGTTCCCCAGCATCACCATCCCAATGAGGGGTGTTCCCAGAGGGGCTATCAGTGAGGCTGCAATCGTGACCACCACTGGGAACAGGATCTTGGTGGTCTTGGAGACAGGTCGCTTCTCAATCCCCATAACGATCTTCTTTTCCCTTTCTGTCGTGAGCAGACGCATAATTGGGGGTTGGATCAGCGGGACGAGAGACATGTAAGAATAGGCCGCCACAGACACTGCCCCGAGCAGATGGGGGGCATACTTCGAGCTGACATAGATCGCAGTCGGGCCGTCGCAGGCCCCGATGATGGCGACGGCAACTGCCTCTAACTTGTCAAACCCCAGGGCCAAGGCCAGCAGTAGAGTGAGAAAGATTCCAAACTGTCCCGCTGCCCCCAGGAGAATGATCTTCGGGTTCTCAAGCAGCGGCTGAAAATCCGTCATGGCACCGATACCGATAAAAATTAAGATGGGGAAGACCTCTGTCAGTATTCCAGTGTCGTAAAAAAACCTGAGTACGCCTCCTTCCTCCATCAGTTCTGCCTGTGGGATGTTGACCAGAATTGCACCAAACCCAATTGGAAGAAGAAGCAATGGCTCGAACCCTCTTCGGATACCGAGGTAGAGCAAGAGGGAACCAATGAGCATCATCAATACCTGCCCAGCCTCGAGATGAGAAAGGCCCATAAAAAGGCCTTGGATACCAGAACTAATCGCTGATTCCATTTCGCTTTTCTACCCTTAGCGCGGACGCCTATTCTCTCGGCTCTTGGGGGAAAATAGTCTTGAGCAGGAGGATAAGGAGACTCAACAGCCAAAGGACCAACATGGTCCCTCCCATACCTAGTAATGCCACAGTCCAACCAAAGGTCCAAATAGTCATATTTTTATCCTAAAAGAGGGAGGGCCTTGAAGGCTAGTGGTTAGGTTCACTCGATCTCGGCCAAGAGATCCCCTACCTCCACTGCCTGTCCCGGCGAGATCTTAATCACCTTTATAAGCCCGGAGGCCGGTGACACAACAGGGATCTCCATTTTCATGGCCTCCATGACGATCACCACATCGTCCTCGTCCACACGATCTCCGACATTCTTCTCTATCCTTAAAATCTTTCCGACCATTGGTGCATTGACTGAGGTTGCCAATTTGCATCTCCTTAATAAGTAGATTCCCGACTATAAGCTGTAGGCCTAATGTAATGTCATTTAGTAGAGTTTTCACTCCCATGTCAATACGCTTATCTCTACGTAAGCCGCCTCCTTGCTTTTGGCTCCTTTCTGCGCTATCAGGAAGTTGATTTCATCCTCGGAGGAAAAAATGGCCAAGCTGGAGACACGGACCGATGATATCATGGACAACATCCCCTATTATGAGAAGTGGCAAAGGGGAGAGGGGATACCCACTATCAAAACTTTTTTTATCCAGGACCTTAAGGAGGTTCCCTTATCCCCGTGGGATCGAATCGGAGGCGACGGGGTCTTTATCAACATGGAAGGGGCAGGACAAGCCACAGGGGCCACAATATGTGAGATCGCTCCCGGGAAGAGCCTGAAGCCTCAAAGGCAACTCTATGAGGAACTACTCCTAGTCATCAAAGGGAGGGGGGCCACAACCGTCTGGAATAACAAGGGAGCAAAACAAACCTTTGAATGGCAGGAGGGAAGCCTTTTATCTATCCCGCTTAACGTCTGGCATCAGCACTTCAACGGGCAGGGAAACGAACCAGCCCGATTATTCTCGGTAAACAACATGCCGATTATTTTCAGCCTCTTCCACAATCCGGAATTCATTTTTAATACCCCTTACGACTTTACCGACCGATTTAATGGAGAGCCCCAGTATTTTAGTGGTAAAGGGATTTCCCATCCCGGGCGGATCTGGGAGACCAACTTCATTGCAGATACCAGGAGCTTTAACCTTCAGGAATGGAAAGAGCGGGGGGCAAGCGGCAAAAACGTCATGCTCGAAATGGCGGACGGGGTAATGGCCGCTCATATTTCCGAGTTTGCTATAGGAACTTACAAGAAGGCGCACCGCCACGGCCCTGGATTCAACGTAATCATTATTAAGGGGCAAGGGTTCTCCTTATTTTGGCGAGAGGGAGAGCCCATCAAACGGTATGACTGGCATGACGGCAGTGTCTTCGTACCACCCGAGATGTGTTTTCACCAGCACTTCAACACCGGAGCGACACCTGCTCGATACCTGCCGCTGCGGTTTGGTGGAATCAAATACAGCATGGGAGAGGGTTTTGGCGACATCTCCAAGGTGGACAAAGACGTCAAGTCAGGAGGAAATCAGATCGAATATTACGACGAGGATCCCTCCATCAAGAGGATGTTCGAGGAAGAGCTAGCCAAATCGGGGACTCAAAGCCGAATGGACCCTCAGGTCTACAAGAAAAATACCTAGGTTCTACTTCTCGCCAAGAAACATCATGCTCTGAATGACTGTAAAATAGCCCTCATTCGATTAGCCCTC
>JACZXR010000116.1 GCA_022571535.1 Deltaproteobacteria bacterium
TACACCGACCGTGCCTGGGCTCTTCCGGTCCACCGATGGCGGCGTGAGATGGGTGCAGCGACCGGTGGAGATTGCTGAAGATTGCCCTGCTGTCGGCATACCGCGAGTGACGGGCATTGCCGTCGACCCGGTGAATGGAAACAACATCTGGATGGGTATTGAGGTCGATGGCGTTCGCCGCAGCACCGACGGCGGGGAGACCTTTACTAAGATAAATGGCTCCCTCCCGAATCCGGATGTGCACAGTGTCCTTGTAGTAGAAGGACCACCCAAGACCGTCTTCGTCGTGGTCAACGATGACGTGTACACCAGCACAGATGAGGGTGCCACTTGGAAAGCGCTGCACATCCGCGGACCTTTCCCCCGCATCTACCCGCGGGGAATCTCCGTCAAGCCGGGCAGTGCCAAGACTGTCTTCTTGACCATAGGCGATTCGACCCCGGGACGTATAGGGACGGTGATGCGGTCAGGCGATACCGGCGTGACCTGGGAGAATCTCACTCTACCGGTCCCATCCAATTCGGCCATGTGGGTGGTGCACATGCAGCCGTACGACCCCAAGGTGATCTTTGCCGGTAGCAGGTACGGGTATCTGTACCGGAGCGATGATGGGGGAGATAGCTGGACGAAACTCTGGCGAGAGTTCAGTGAGATCTCCAGCGTGGTCTGGATACCGGGTTAGGTACCCGCCGGCCAATATTTATGTGGTATTAAAAATGAAGCCTGCTAGGTCTTTACGTACTGTGTTTCCGGGTTAACCCATGGCAGATCTCGGATTGGTTTTTGGCTTTGCTCATACGCCTTACCTTTTTGGCCCTCCTTCCATGTGGCCTCAGATTCGGGAACGCATCAGAATGGGAAAGGCTCTCAGAAAGGACCTGACGAGAGAGACTCAGGAAGAACTCGAGTCGAAGTATCAAAGGGCTATGCGTGCCTTCTCCAGACTTCGAGAGTGGATCGAGGAGGCAAAGCCGGATGCCCTGATCCTCATCGGGGACGATCAAAAAGAAATATTTAAGAGCTACGTTGCCGGATTCACAGTATACACAGGCGCGCAGGTGGTCGGCAAAAAATACCCGGGACGTGTTAGAGAAGTTACCGGCAACAAAGAGCTTATCCGTGTCGCCGGTCACCAGGAGCTGGCGCAAGAGATTGCACAGGGGATGGCGAGAGCCGGTTTTGATATCGCTTTTTTCGACGAGCCTGAAAACAAAGAAGACGGGTTCGGGCATGCCTTTGTCCCCCCCCTGGGATACCTGACGCCTCGCCTGGACCTGCCTGTCATTCCTATCCTGGTTAACTGTTACTACCCGCCCCAGCCGGCGGCCGAGCGTTGCTACCGGTTTGGCGTCGCCCTACACAATATATTGAATGAGGTGAAGACGGTTCGTCGTTTGGTCGTCGGCGTCTCAGGAGGTCTCTGGCATACCCCTGGATGGGAAGACGCCACCATTGACGAGAAATTTGACCGTCAGGTCTTACAATATCTTGCCTCTGGACACGGACGCTCCTTGGGGGAGCTGTCCGAGGAAAATCTTGTCAGCGGTACCGGTGAGGTCAGAAACTGGATCGTGGGTGCGGGAATTGCCGGTGATAAGAAATGGGAGATCATAGATTATATACCCCTCTATTACTCCCCTATGGGCATGGGTTTCGGAGGCTGCCTTCTCCGGAAGTGACCGGCATTGGCGTGGAAAGAGGAGTGCGTCATCATGGAGAGCTCTATACCCGAACTTGAAGAGCTGGTTGCGAAGTTTAGGGCTGGGGAGGCTGAGGTCGCAGCAAGGTTTTTCGAAACCAAGCGCCCTATCGAACAACATTTGGGTTGGCTGCGCTTCCAGGTGGCCCGCGAGGCCAGGAATCTGGAGGAGATTGCGGACCACCAACGGTGTGACCTGGTAAACCGGGTGGACGATTCGGTGGTGAGAGAAGACTTCGTCGACCAGCTCACAGAAGACTATCAAGAGGTCAGACACTACGCTATGCTGGCCTATATTTATGAAGGCCTGAGTGGGGAGAAAGTTAACTGGAGGGAGCTAAGAGAGAAGGCAAAAGGGGCTCCCTGGTATCATCTTTCCAGACGCGAACATGGAAGATGGGCTGAGCTGAGGGAGAGCGGCTCGAAGCTCGAACTGGCCGCTGCCCTTTTCACTCGCGGCGGAGGCGGTTCCGTTTTTTACGGATTGATAGCTCTGAAGGGAGGCGATTATGAGTTCCTGCTTTCAGAGGCCTCTAAGATCGTCTTGAAAGATGAGCTTGAGCACGGAGCCTCTGAAGGACGAGATGAGCTTTACAAGCTTATTCAAAACCGTGAGGACATAAAAATTTCTAAAAAGATCATTGTGGAGATGTCCCAGATTCGGCTCCATATGAGGAACGAGCAATTTTCCGAAGTCCTTCCAGAGCGGCGCATTGACGAGATAAGCGAGGGATCGATCAGTTCCCTGTCAACGGATGAAATGTTAAGGTCGTGCTCCAAAACGACTGATGACTGGTTTCATCTCTATCATGAAAAGGCTAAACCTCTTTCGGCAGTTTCGATCAGTTGATGAAGGGTGAACGGGTTATGCCTCGATTATTTTTTACGGATCGGGGTGAAGTATAGACTGCTGTAGTTTGGGGCAGCTTACTTTGCGAGCGCGTGAGGGAGTTTTGCCCTGTCCCAGCTTTTTACGATCTCGTGTGAAGTCGTCACGGTCGCCCACAACTGCCCGAGGATTTGCAGGGTGACGCGATGATATTCCTCGTAAGGGCTTGCCACGCAGTCTTGAGGAATCACTAAAAAATAATCCCGCATGTAGGCCCCTCTTGCCGTGGTCTCAACGCAGGTCTCCGTTGTGGTGCCGGTGAGGATAACGGTTTTGATACCGTGTGCCCTTAAAACCTGATCCATCCTCGTATTGGTAAAGCCGCAGTAACGGTATTTGGTGATCACATTTTCATGAGCCAGCGGTGTAAATTCCTTGTGCTCTTCCCAGAATTCCCGCCCCCAGGTCCCGTCTATGCAGACACCGCCCATAGGGTGTTTATGGTTCCAGGCTGGCGAATCCGTCTTTCCGTGGGTATCTTGCGTGTGGCAGATTAGCAGCCCGTGATTTCTGGCTTGGGTAATAAAATCGGCCAGGATCTTCCCGTTCCTTTGAACCATAGAGATATCCGAGCCTCTTTTTGCAAAAGCACCGTCAGGGTGGCAGAAGTCGTTTTGCATATCGACAACGATCAGGGTACTGTGCCTGGGGTCGACGAGTTCCTCAAGAGAATACGATGTTTTCTCCATATCTCTTCCTCTGTAAAACGGTTAGCTAACGTCTCTAGTAAAGTCTGTAAGGCATGTCAATAAGGCAGAAAGTTTCCAGAGGAGGTGAGGTGGACCTTCAGTGAGAGTTCGTGATAGTTGGATATTACGTAGACCCTCGTTTCTTAAGGAGGACTAACGATGGCTCAAAAGACGCAAACACGGGAAATCACCGCAATCGCCGGAGACCTCTACCGCGTCCGCAACAACTTTCATTTTTCGGTTTTTCTGGTTACTCCCGCGGGAATAATTGTCACCGATCCCATCGACGTAGAGGCAGCCCGATGGTTGAAAGAGGAACTTGCCCGGCGTTTTGATAAGCCGATCAAATACCTGATCTACAGCCATGACCATACGGATCATGTGACGGGTGGTGAGGTGTTTGCGGATACGGCCGTTGTTATTTCACACGAGAGAGCCAAGCAAACGATTATTGAAGAATGTCGCCCCACGGCGGTGCCACAGATTGTTTTTTCGGATCGGTTGACTATCGAGTTGGGGGGAAAGCAGGTGGAGCTCCTATACGTGGGCAGAAACCATTCAGACAACTCCATTGTGATGCTTTTTCCCGAAGAACGGGTCCTGTTTGCCGTGGACTTTATTGCCCCTGAAAGGCTTCCTTTCCAAGACTTTCCCGATGCCTATATCGAAGACTGGATCGATTCCTTGAAGCGCGTTGAGACCTTGGATTTCGACATATTGGCTCCCGGCCATGATCGCCTCGGTCGTAAAGAGCACGTGCGAAAGCTTCGTGGCTACATCGAAGAGCTCCGTAATGAGGTGCTCAAATACGTCCGGCAGGGAAAAACGGTGGATGAGATCAAAGGGCTTGTCAAAATGGAGAATTACAAAAGCTGGAGCCGTTACAAGGAGTGGATTTCTCTGAATGTCGAGGGGATGGTCCGTCACGTTCAATCTCACCGTCGGGGGAACGCCGATTTCGACCACACGTAGGCCGCAAGGCTGAAGTGCGCGCCTGTGATTTGAAATGAGTTTGCCGGATGCAAAAACTGTTGATCTCAGGATTGTAGAGATCACCTATCGCGAAAAGGGCCGCGGTCCCGCGCTGATGTTCGTACACGGTCTCGGAGGAGGATCCGCGGCTTGGAGCGAACAGTTCGAGGCGTTTTCCGACCGCTACCGAGTGATCGCCTGGGACGGTCCGGGCTATGGAAGGTCGGGGGATTTCTTGACGGAGACCCCGATGGTAAGCGATTACGTGGAGGTCCTGGCCCGATTGCTCGATGCCCTTGCAGTCGAGGGAGCTCACCTTGTCGGCCACTCATTTGGTGGCATCATCGTTGCTGGGTATAACCGCCGTTTTCCGGCGCGTGTGCTGAGTCTGACGTTGCTTCAGGCAGTCACCGGTTCCGGTGGCCTGGAACCAGGAAAACTACACGAGCTCAACAAAGCGCGCAGGACACAGGTGGAAAGCATGGCCCCGAAGGACTTTGCCGAGTTCCGTGCCCGTAAGGCACTAGCAGCCGGTGCTTCGCCCGCACTTATCGCGCGGGCCGCTGAGGTTAGCTACTCGGTGCGGCCCAGGGGTTACCTGCAGGCTTACCAGGCGATGTGCGCCGCCAATATCTTTGACGAGCTGGCGGGGATCTCCGCGCCTGCACTGGTCATTGCCGGGGAAAATGACAGCACCGCGCCGCAGGAGAACTGCCGGTCGATTGCAGAGGCGGTCCCGGGTTCGCGCTTTCGCACGATCGAGGGGACCGGGCACGTGATCTACATGGAAGCTGCTGAAAGACTGAACGCGTGTCTGGGTGAGTTTCTAGCCGACGTCGGTTGACGTTCCAGGCCAGCGTTTGGTGAGTCCCAGGATTCTATTGAATGGCGCCTTAGTTGAATTCCAGACGCTGCACGTAGATCGACAATCGGAACCTTCCTGAGGTTTGGCTAGTTACGGCCAAGGCCCGCCGGGAACTAAGCCTCGGCTCATCAGCAACCGCCGATGGGCTAACGAGTCTGGAGGGTCTCCCCTTGCAAATTAGTAACCCGATCTATTCGGACGACTACAGCCAAGCCTTTGCGATCCGGATCTTTATCCAGTTCATCCTTGACCACTTTGGCCATAACCTGGTCCCTGACGGCCCCGCTCTCATGGACTGTGGCCACGCCGTGAAAACGCCAGTTGAGTCTGGTAGCCGGGTCTCGGTAGAGCACTACGACATGCTGGTTTTCTGAGAGGTTCTTTCGGTGCTGACGCTTCGTGCGCTCCCAATAGGCGAGCGACTCGTTGTCAAAAACCATCATGCTCCCCTTGTACCCGATATTAGGCTCTCCTGAGCCTGAAACTGTGGCTAGAATGCAGGCACACCCTTTGGCCAGGGCACTGTTTACCACCTCACGCATTTGATCCGTTAGATTAATCATAGGCGCATGCTAGAAAAAGCCTAGCTGATTGTCAACAGCTGCCATCAAATAGGCCCGGCTTCATTGCGTCTTGCGAAGATGAGTATTGACATCATTGCATGTCTTGGCTACTTTCCTCTCCAAAAGGCGGACGCCTCAGACACGCGAAAACTTTATGCGCATCGATGTACATACACACCTGTTTTTTGCCGATTTTATCCAGCACCTCCAGGGTCGTAGCTCACTCCCCAATACTGTGATTGAAGGGGGGAAGATCATCACCTGCATGCCAAACTTCCGCCATGTCGCCCCCGCCAAGTCGTTGGACTTAGAAGAAAAGCTCCGGGAGGAGGAGGTGATGGGGATAGACTTTTCAGTTCTGAGTCACGGCCTTCCCGGCCCCGAGTTGCTGGGTGGATCCGAGGCAGACGACTGGGCTGCCCGCATCAATGACTATCTGGCAAGCGTCGTCGAGAAGTATCCAGGTAGGTTCGTGGCCTGGGGCAGCATCGGGTTCGGTAGTCCCGAACGCTCCATCGCCGAGGTAGAGCGCTGCATTAGGCAATTGGGATTCAAGGGTATTCAAGTCTTTTCAAACATTAAGCAGAAGGTGCTGGACTCACCCGAGTTCATGCCGGTCTACCAGCATGTGGCCAAGCTGGGCGTGCCTATGAATATGCACCCCACAGCGCCCCTCAATATAGTAGGCATGGATAAGTCCCCCCTGGTGCCAGGAATGGGCTTCATCTACGACACCAGCTTGGGTGCTGCCCGGCTAATTCGGAGCGGCCTGTTCGATGAGGCACCCGACTTGAAGCTGATCGTTCCGCATGTAGGAGGCATCCTCCCTTATCTCGGCGGACGTATAGCGAAAACCATTGATGCTTCCCCTCCTGCTCCCGGTCAGCCCAAGTTGGCGCACCCCGTGAGCCACTATCTGGACAAGCTTTACGTCGATACAGTGGCCCATAGCATCGAGGCGCTGGAGTTCTGCTACCGCCAAGTGGGAGCAGAGCGAATTCTGTATGGCACCGACCATCCTTTTGCTAACTACCTAGAAGCGGCCACATATGTCGAGCAGCTTCACTGCACTGCTGCAGAGCGGGAGCTGATCTACCATGGAAACGCCGAAAGGCTGCTTGGTTTGACGTAGCGTTAACCCCGATCCGAAATTAATCAGTCACCGGTTCGACTGGCTCACGGCCCTGAGGTTCTCGATGGGAAGAAATCTTCCCTGATGAGCATCAGACCGCAACAAATACCTTTTTCAAGCATGAATCAGTAACTCACCTTTAGTGGTGTTGCAGATCGACGATCAAAATG
>JACZXR010000117.1 GCA_022571535.1 Deltaproteobacteria bacterium
GCCCGGAGCCGCTCTGGGCTTGGGTTTGCTCGGTATCAGACCCCTATGACTCAATTAAAGAGCCGATGAATTGAGTCCTACGGGTTGTTGGACAAAAAACGGCGGCCCGATGGGGAACCGCCGCTAGTCACATACCATGCACAACCCAAGAAGATTCAAATGACCAATCACGGGCCGCCACGTACCGCACGGACGCGAGTATCGTTGCTCTTATCGTCAAAGATCACGTCTCCAATGCCGAAGAGGACCAGCCCCGCGAGCGACGAATCTTTCGGGTCCGTAGTAGACGACCAGTAGACGGACGTCGCAGTTGGACCAAATATGGGATCGATGCATGGGCTAGGACAAACATCGGGGGGTCTAGCCATGAGTATGTCCTGCAACTCCCCGACCGTCGGGACCCTCCAGTCATTGTAGCCCGCATAGCCAGACCCGCCTTCCGCGTTGACCGTCTCTATCCAATCCCTCATTGCCTCATCCCATGTACACCTAGTGTTAACGTCATGCGGAGCGGACAAGCACGTGGTCAGCCCCACGATACCACCACCGTCGACCTTCTTTTCCCACATCTTCCCGCTCTGCCGATCGGTGATTGTCCCGTCCCCGTTATCCACGAACCGCTTTTTCTCTTTATCCTCAGCACGTGCTGTGTTTCCAGTAGCCATCACGCCTAACATAAGGACCACCAATGCAACCAACACGGTTAAACACCATCTTATCTTTATCGAAGAAGAGTAAAGAGCAACTGGCTTCAAATTATCCATCTTCCCCCCTTGTTTGGCCTCACATCTCACGAGAAGCCTTATCAATGCTGGGGGAGGCCCTCACTGACTTTTCAAGGTTCCCTTCTAGTAAGTTCATAGAGGCATGTCAATAGGCTAGAAAGCGGAGTCTTGGCGGGCTCTTACAGGCCGATTTCATCCCAAGACGCAATTAATCGACGCTTTAATTGAGTCCTACAATGTTCCTTGACACCGCCCACCTCCCGCGAAAGGATTTTTCAGTTTGACAGCCCGTATAATTCGGTACGAGAATACACCCTGAGGATTTGCGCAATGCGTGTCACTTTATTGGGTCATGCGGCCGTATTGGTCGAGATGGGTAAGATGACGATCCTCATGGACCCGGTTCTCCAGGATCCTTTCGAAGAAGGGCTGGTGATCTCTTGTCCTAAGAGAGAAATCGATGTCGATCGACTTCCTCCCATCGACGTCGTAATTATTTCACATCGACATCCGGATCATTTCGATCTGCCTTCCCTGGACCGCCTCTCGAGGAATTGTCAGGTCTGCTGCCCGGTAGATCCACTAATTGCTCACGCGCTAAAGCGACTGGGTTTCCGCCACGTGACCAACCTAGAGCCTGGCAAGCCGATGAGCGTGGAGAAGATGGAAATCCTTCCGACTCGTTCTGACAATCAAGCTGTTCGGGAATTCGGCATCGTATTTCGCGACGAAACGGGCACGTTTTGGAACCAGGTGGATACTGAGGTTTCTCCGATCACCATCAACGGCGTGCTCGAGCACTGCTCCAGGGTGGATTTGCTGTTCGCCATGTATGCGAGTCAGAATTTTGCATTTTTTGAAAGTCTGGAAAAGTCGTTCCCGTATGAAACCCATCGTCAGAACCTGCAGAATGTCCTTACCATCCGTCCCAAGTTAACGGTGCCTGGATCTGCCGGCTTCAGGTATTTTGGCGAGCATGAATGGTTGAACCGGTTTCTATTTCCAATTTCCCGAGAGCTTTTTCTTGGTGACCTCAGAACCCTTGATTCGACGCTTGAGACGGCGATTATGGATCCCGGAGATGTTGTCGAGATCGATGCCGGTGAGGTGAGGATTCAACGGGCCGCATCCCCATTTTCCAGGACCTTGGAAGATGACAATCATCAGATCCTGTTTAATCCGACCGGTCCGATTCCCTCTCTGCAGGACCCAAATCCCGAGGGATACGAGCCAAGGGAGATGGAAGCGAGGATCTCCCAGGTCATTGAACAAGGCCTTTTTAAGTACTGCCTGGACAATGCCTGGAACCGCGTTGATGTAGTCGGAGAATAATTTGCCTGCCAAGCCATATATGGTCTCGAGGTTGTTTTTCCGAATTACAGCATCGACTGGACCATTAATTTTCGCTGCGATCCTATCCGGCCTTACCGGGGAAGGAATTTGGAAGCAAACGTGATTCACCAAATCGCCGCATCAGCCCTCTATGGATGGACTCTGCGGCGCAAAAGCTTCTTTTACGTTCGGGCCTACTCGCGCCGATTTACCACTTACCACAGAGTTTATGGAGATACTGCCGGGGTTCATGTGATCCCGGTGCAACTACCTGATCTATTGATGTATTATTTAATCTATGCTGCAGAAGACTCATCTGATTCGGCGCTGCGGCGGATCGATTTTGAGATCATGCAAATGGAACAAGCGGGGACACACTTGAAAAGAGGGATATAAGAATATAGTAATGGTAGCGATTATTAATAAAATCCAAAGGAGGATCTTTTTATGCCTAAAAGTATTAAGGGAACAAAGAGTTGGGAAAATTTGAAGAACGCCTTCGCTGGCGAATCCCAGGCGAACCGGCGCTATGTATATTTTGCGCGGGTAGCCGATATAGAGGGTTATCCGGATGTCGGTGGTCTGTTCCGCGACACATCGGAGGCTGAGACCGGACACGCCTTCGGGCATCTCGACTATCTGAAGGAGGTTGGTGATCCTGTGACCGATGTTCCCATCGGTAACACTGAGAAGAACCTCAAGTCAGCAATTGAAGGTGAGACCTACGAGTATACCGAGATGTATCCCGGCTTTGCCAAGACTGCACGTCAGGAGGGTCTCGAAGAGCTGGCAGAGTGGTTCGAGACGCTGGCGAAAGCGGAAAAGTCCCATGCCGGGCGGTTCACCAAGGGGCTTAAGATGATCGAAGGTAAAGAGCCGGCTGATGCGGTAAGTTAACGGGCTGAGGTCCCGGGTTTTGAGTGTTGAGTCCTTGGCTCTTTTTCCTGATGCCCGTGTCACAGGCCGATATAGTCCAAAGGACAGGGACTCAACACGCTGTCAAGACATGGCATTAACGTCTAGAAAGTTAGGCTTGGCTGGGAATTAATGGCCTTTGAATTGGACAAAGAGGCCTTCTGGAATCAGTCGAAGACAGAGGGCGAGATTCGTCGCGTCTTTGACATTTGCAATGGTTGCAGGCGCTGCTTCAACCTTTGTCCTTCGTTTAGCGATCTATTCGGCCGTCTCGACAAGGAATCGGTCGATGGGGACGCGGAGAAGCTTGGGTCCGAAGACCTGAGAAGCGTCACGGATCTCTGCTATCAATGCAAGCTGTGCTTTAATAATTGTCCTTACACCCCACCACACCGCTGGGATCTTGATTTTCCCCGCCTCATGTTGAGGTCGAAGGCAGTTCAGGTCAGGCGTGAAGGTCAATCTCTGCAGGATCGCTTTTTGGGTCAGGTAGATCGGATAGGGCGTCTAGGAAGTTTTTTTGCGCCTTTCTCCAATTGGGCTAATCGGAATCCTTTCAATCGTTGGCTTATGGAAAAGTTTCTGGGTATTCACCGAGACCGGATACTTCCGCGTTATGCCTCGGAGACCTTTCGCCGCTGGTTTGATAAGAGAGGTGCCAAGAATAGTCCAACGGATGGCAGGAAGGTCGCTCTATTTTATACCTGTAGCGTGAATTACAATCAGCCAGATATCGGTAAAGCCTGCGTAAAGGTGTTGGAGAAAAATGGGATCCAGGTGGTATGCCCGGAACAGCGGTGTTGCGGCATGCCGTACCTTGACGGGGGGGATATAGAAGCCACCCAAAAGAGTGCCAGGGCAAATATCGAAACACTCCATGCCTTGGTCAAAGAGGGCTACGATGTCGTGGTCCCGGGTCCAACCTGTAGTTACATGCTCAAACAGGAGTACCCCGTGCTCATTGAGGGCGGAGAGGTTCAGAAGGTCGCGGAGACGACCTTTGATATTTGCGAGTACCTCATGGCTCTCCACAGCGAGGGAAAGCTCGATACCCGCTTTGCCAAGGGAATTGGCCGTGTAGCCTACCAGATCCCTTGCCATCTGCGGGCGCAAAACATGGGCTACAAGTCCCGCGACCTGATGCAGCTCATTCCCGACACAACGGTTCACCTCATCGAAAAATGTTCGGCAATTGACGGGACATGGGGTCTGAAGCAGCAGTACTTTAATCTTTCCCTAAAGGTGGCAGAGCCCCTTTTACGGGAGATTCGCCAGAGCCAGCCTGACTTGACGGCCTCGGATTGTCCCCTGGCAGGCCTCCAGATTGAGCAAGGTATTGGGGAAAGACCCTTCCACCCAGTGCAGGTCTTAGCTATGGCCTATGGTCTCGAAGAAGGAACCGGGGATGGAAAAGATTTGTCTAGATGACATCATGGGCCTTGAGGCCTATGAGAAGGTCCGCAATGACTTCCGCCGGCGCATCATCGAGTTAAAGAAAAAGAGGCGGCTCTCGGTAGGAGATAAGGTCTCCCTTGTCTTTGAAAATCGGGAGACGCTGATTTTTCAGATTCAAGAGATGGTTAGGGCGGAGAACATCAGTGATTTGGATAAAATCAGGGAAGAGATTCAGGTGTATAACGGCCTGATCCCTGATCCCGGCGAGCTCAGTGCGACCCTTTTTTTGGAGATGGAGGAGCAGAGTCACTTGCGCGAGCAACTGCTTAAATTTCTCGGCATTGACGAGGTTGTTTATCTCAAGATCGGTGACCAACACTCTATCCATGCACGCTTTGAAGAAGGACACAGCAAGGAGGATAAAATCAGCGCAGTCCAATATGTGAGGTTTCCCCTTGGACCAGAACAAATCAAGGCCTTCTCCGAGGAGAAAGAAGGGACAAAGTTAGTGATTGATCATCCAAATTACCGGGCCGAGACAGTTATCGGACCGGAAACCAGAAAATCGCTGATGGAAGACCTTGCAGCGCAGGGGGCTTGATGGGCAGGGACTCACGGAGACGAACCAAACAGCTAGAGGTCGTTTGGGACGCGGTTAAAGATGAGACCTCGCATCCGACTGCAGACCAGATCTACGATAGGGTGCGGAAGGATCTCCCGAACATCAGCCTTGGGACAGTCTATCGCAATCTGCAGAAGCTGGTCGTCGAGGGAAAGCTCCAGGTGTTCACTCTGGGTCGGACACAACATTTCGATCCCCTCATAGAACAACACCAGCACTTTATTTGCCAAAACTGCGAGCGAGTGTACGACGTCTTTGTTGTTCCCGATGAAGGGATCCTATCTTCCTCTCTACCCCGTGAAGGTTTCACAGTGACCTCTCACCAGTTAGCTCTTTACGGCAACTGTAAGGCTTGCTCCGAAAAATAGGAATCAAGTCTTGGTGCAGCCTCTAAAACTCTTTGTCTAGCAGGTGATCGCTTTGGAACGGGGCTCTAGCCGAAATTACCACATCCATTGCGCGCTCGTTTGGGGTCAGGGTAGAGAGTCTTTTGCTCAGCACGCCGGGTCGGGGAAAGAATAATTTAGCTCACTTGGTTGCCATGGGACTTGCCCGTAAGCTGGGGGAGTATGATTTGAAGGCGATTGCGGCCGCCTTTCATCTCAGTCACTACTCAAGCGTGTCGGTTGCGGTGAGTCGGCTGCGGGCCTTAATGAGGGAAGACGGGCAGTTAAGAAAAAAGGTTGAAGACATAAGAAAAAATTGTACAAAAACATAAATTGATAATTTTAAAGACTTGACGCCAGTCCCGGCTTGAAAAGATTGGAGCCACCCGCCGGAGTCGAACCGGCGACCTACTGATTACGAATCAGTTGCTCTACCAACTGAGCTAGGGTGGCTCATATAGCAATATTAAGGACTTACCTTTGATTTGGCTACAGGTAAAGGGCTGACTGTAGCTAAAACTGTAGCTAAATGGGCCTCTGATAGCTTCTGGGCTGCTTCTTTCAGGTCTCCATCACTGACTATGTGGTAACGATCAAACACGCTTCTGGTTTTATGCCCGGTAATCTGCATGGCAACCCTTTCGGGTATTCCAGCCCGGACCATATTCCTAACAGCAGTCCTTCTAAAGTCATGTGGAATTTTACCAGACAGACCCGCTTCCCAACAAGCTTTATGCCATGCCTTGTAGTAGTTGCAGATTGGCTCCCCTTCGTTGTGAAATATTAGGGGAATAATTTGATCGGTCTGCCGCTGGAGGGATAGGGTTTTCTCCCGTTGTCTTTCCAGAACGGTTCTAAGCTCCGGAGTCATGTAGATCACGCGCCCATCTTTATTCTTTGTAGTCCCCGGCTCTAGGCGTACCGTCCCGGCCTTAAAGTCAACATTGGACCATGTCAGCGTTACGACTTCATCCCGTACACGCCACCCGATGAGATAGGCAAACATCATCGGGCCTTGCAAATAACCTGGCAGCTTTGAATACACACCCTGAAAATCAGCCCATTCAAAGAAGCCTTGCCTGACATTGTTTTCCGCCAGCATTTCAATGTGCGGCTTACGGATGATATTCCCATTTTCCAGAGCAATGTTGAACATCCGCTTCAATGCAGCCAGCTCCCTATTAATGGAACCATTTGCAAGGCCATCCCCCTGCCTGATCGCCTTATAGCTTGATATGTCCCCTGGCTCTATGGACTTCGCTTTACGCCCCCCAAAATAACGCCCAAGAGCCTTCACGCTTCGCTCAGCATCCTTTAGGCTCTTTTTGCCGTTGATTCGGTAGTCATCAAGCATACCCTTTGCCATCTCTTCAAACGTCACCCTGTCAGCTTTTGGGCCAACAAATCGACCCTCGGCAATCTGCCCCAGCCTCTCTTGCAGTCTCCTCCTGGCCTCTCCCCTATCCCTCGTCTGGGCAGACTCACAGAGGTGCTCCCCCTCCGCGTAATACGACAGCCACCAGAGCTTCCCCCGCTTGTAAATACTCCCAGATCCATGTCTACGCTTCGGCATAACTATACTCCTCCTT
>JACZXR010000118.1 GCA_022571535.1 Deltaproteobacteria bacterium
TACTGTGACAGGTTTTAACCCCGATCCGAAATTAATCAGACCAAGAAATTCTCCCTGATGAGCATCAGGGCGCATCAATCACCCCTTCGTAGCGTGTATCAGCAACACACCTTAAGTATAGTTGCAAACCGAAGATCAAATTGTCGGTAAATGCTGTCATATCGTGGGCAACACCGCAGATAGCTCGAATTTTTTTCGGATCGGGGTTAATCCTTTGTCTTTTCCTTTGCCGCTGCGAGGGCCGCGAGCAGGCGCCGGGCCGTGATCGGTGTTTCGTTAATCTCCGCGCCCAGCCGGTGCAGAATGTCATTTACGGCGTTGGCAATGGTTGCAGGCGGCGCGATGGCTCCGCCCTCTCCCATTCCCTTGATACCATAGGGAGTGTGTGGCGAAGGGGTCTCCATGTGGTTGATGCGCATCAATGGTACTTCCGCGGCGCCCGGGAGCAGATAGTTCATAAGGGTTGTGGCAAGCGGTTGCCCGTTTTCGTCATACGGAATTTCCTCGTACAGGGCCGTACCGATGCCCTGCGCAACACCACCGGCGACCTGACCGTCAACGATCATCGGATTGACAATGGTCCCGCAATCCTCGACAACTACGTAATCTAAAATTTCAACAGTGCCGAGTTCAGGATCCAGCGCTACCACCGCTGCATGGGTCGAGTAGGAGAAGGCACCGGTTCCCACCTTGGGGGTATATACAGAGGTGGCTTCCAGACCCGGTTCTACATCGGGGGGGAGACGCTCCGGATGAAGAAACGCCACATGTCCGATGTCCGAAAAGTCGAGACTGGTCTCGGGGCCAAACACCTTGCCTTCACGTATGGTGACCTGTTCCACTGTACACTGCATTAAATGCGCTCCGATCCGTGCCATCTTTCCCCCCAGAATCTTGCAGGCGCGGGAAACGGCTCCACCGGCCATGACCATGCTTCTCGAAGCAAAGGTACCCATCCCATAAGGCGCCATGGAACTGTCGCCATGGCGAAAGGAAACACGAGACGGATCGATGCCCAGTTCCTCGCAAGCAATCTGGGCAAGCGTGGTCTCGAGTCCCTGACCGTGCGACTGAATGCCAGCCGCAAGCACCAGCCCGCCATCGGGCGTCAATCGGGCGGAGGCCGCTTCGTAACCGAAGGTAACGGGCAGTCCTCGAGCCACCCATTCCTCGGTGCCATGGGCGCTCTGCTCGGTATAGCTAGCAAAACCGAGCCCTATCAGCCGGCCGTCAGGTTCGCCTTCACGCTGCCGCCGCCGTACCTTCTCGACGTTTACCATCTCTGCGGCCCGCCTGACACTCTCCGCATAGTTTCCACTATCGTAAAGCTTTCCCGTTACCGATCTGTAAGGCATCTTATCCGGAGAGACCATGAGCTCCGCCCGCAGTTCATGGGGCTCCCGGCCGGCTGCCCGCGCCACGATATCGATCGTACGCTCTATTGCAAAACAGGCTCCGGGACGCCCCACACCTCGGTAGGGCCCGATTGGCGGCTTGTTGGTGGCAACCGTACGCGTATGGACCCGATAGTTCTGGATGAGATAGGGACCCACAAGGATGCCGGCAGACATACCGGCCTCCATGGCGGAAGTCCAAGGCCAGACGGAATAGGCGCCGGCATCGACAACGATTTTGGCGTCTAGCCCCATAATTTTCCCCCGTCGGTTGGCATATGCCGTGATCTGGTAGCGGTGATCCCGGGCATGGGCCGAGGAGAGAAAATGCTCCCGCCTATCCTCGATCCAGCGGACAGCATGATCCACGCGCATGGCAAGCGCAGTGATCGCCAATTCCTCCGGCTGAAGGTTGTTCTTGACCCCGAAGCCACCACCCACATCAGGCGCGATGACTCGGAGACGGTGCTCTTCCAATCCTAGATATTCAGCCAGGATGGTGCGGATCACATGGGGAAACTGTGTCGAGCTGACCACCACAAGCTCATCCAGCCGATTGTCCCAATAAGCCAACACGCCGCGCCCCTCCAACGGTACGGCGGCCTGGCGATTCATCCGGTACTCGCGGGTCACCACGATTGCTGCCTCGGTCGCGACAGCATCGACATCCCCCGCATGGAACTGGGTCTCCACCCAAATGTTGTCCCCCCATCCCTCGTGAACCAACGGCGCCCCAGGCTTTGTGACCTGGTCCATGTCTACGACGGCCTCCAACTCCTCAAAGTCAACAAATATTTCCTGGGCGAGGTCCTCTGCAAGCGCGCGGGTCGGCGCCACGCACATGGCGATGGCCTCTCCCGCAAAGCGCACTTTGCTCACGGCCAAAGGCGGGTAGTCCGCTGCCTTAAAGCCCGCTAGCGCAGATACGGCCCGAATAGGCTTCACGCCGGCAAGATCCGCCGAAGTGAAAACCCGCCTTTTGATGCTGGCAGGTATCTTGATGTCCCGAATTCGGGCGTGTGCAAACGGACTACGCAGAAAGGCGACATCCTGCATCCGGGGAATGGTGATGTCGGCGAGAAACTCCCCCCGCCCCCGAAGATACCGGGCGTCTTCTTTCCGCAGAATACTTGCTCCAATTCCGTATTTGCTCATGTGAACTTATGGAAAACGCGATTGCTTGCCATCGTTCCTATCCTTTCACCTTTAGCGCCATCTCATATGCGGCTATCCTGAAGAGATAGTATGTAATGGAAAAAACCCTGGCAAGGGCAACATCCGATGATTATTTACCCCCGATCCGAAATTAATCAGCTACTCACCTTTAGTGTAGTTGCAGACCGACAATCAAAATGCCGGTAACTGGAGTCCTAAGCCGCTCAACACCAGAAATGCCTCGATTATTTTTTCGGATCGGGGTTAATGTAAACCCCGCCTCTTGAGGCGGGCACAAAGCCGATGGGGTTCCCAAAGGGGAGAAGCGGTAGCTCTCCCCTTTGGTCGAACACGGGGATTCAAACCCCGCGTTCGATATAACTTGATTGCCCGTGGTCTCTCGCTCGGCCACAAGCCGGACAACAGGCCATGATAGAACAGGGCTCCCCCATTAGGTTCCCTACCTTTTCCAATGGATCAATGACCGCTCCAGGAAATTAAAGAGCTCGATTAACAAGATTGAGAAGACGATCACGGTCAAAATAATCGCATAAAGCTGTGGAATCAAAAAAGAATTTCCGTAATAGACGAGTCGCTCGCCCAGACCGGTCAGGGCGATGAGCAGTTGACCGATCACCATGCCCTTAATCCCCCGGATAGCCCCAAGCCGCACGCCTGTCAAAATTTCAGGGAGAGCGCCGGGGAGGATAACCTTGGGTAGAATCTGGAATTCGCTCCCCCCGAAAGACCTCGCCATCTGAATTAAAGAGGGATTGATGCTCTTTATACCGGTGGTCGTATCCACCACGATGACGAAGAAGGAAAACATAAAGACGGTCGCAACGATGGTCCCGATTCCCAGCCCAAATAGGACCATGAGAACCGGGACTAGGGCTGAAACGGGAGCGGACATAAACGTATTGATATAGAGATCGAAAAAGTGTTCCACCCCGCGATATCTGCCCATCATCACCCCCAATATTAACCCCAGAACCAGGGCCAAGGAAAATCCCACAACGAACGTTTCAAAGCTGATCACCAGCGCATCCCACAGCTTGCCCGCATGCAGGATCTCAAACCATACTAAGACCACCTCCGAAAGCGGAGGGATAAAGAAGGAGACATGCAACCGACCGATAAGCTCCCAGGCAATCATTCCAGGGATCAGCGGGACAAAAGAAAATTGTCTACGAGAGCGAGATCTTACTTTTGATCCGATCACTGAAGCTCCCTTAAAACTCCCCAAAGATGCTCTACGGACTCTGTAAACTCCTTGCTCCCCCGGATGTCCTGCGCCGTTCTGGGCCGGGGAAGGTGAACGACAAATTCTTCTACTATCCGTCCCGGGCGGGCACTCATGACAAAGATCCGATCTGACAGGTAGACCGCCTCTTCCATGCTGTGAGTGATAAAGATGACTGTCTTTTGCTCCTCCTGCCATAAGTCCGACAGGTCGCTCTGGAAGAGTCGCCGGGTTTGCTCGTCTACTGAAGCGAAAGGTTCATCCATGAGTAGGATCTGTGGATTGACGGCCAGGGCCCGGGCGAGCCCAACACGTTGTTGCATGCCCCCGGATAGCTCATTAGGATAATGGTGCTCAAACCCCGATAGCTTGACCTTCTGAATATAGGTCCTAGCTATCTCCTCTCGCTCTCCTTTAGGAACACCCCGCAACTCCAGGCCAAAGGCAACATTTCTCAAAACATCAACCCACGGCAACAAAGCGTAATCCTGGAAGACGATGCTCCGATCTGGGCCGGGGCCGGTGACCCGCTTGTTTCCGATGATCACCTCTCCCCCATCCGGTTCAAGCAGCCCCCCGATAATCTTCAGCGTCGTGGTCTTGCCACAGCCACTGGGGCCGAGAAAACTGACGAATTCCCCCGCCTCGTTCCGAACGTCCAGGTTGTCGAGAACCTGAACCGGGCTACCATCTTTCTCAAAACTCTTAGAGATATGATGTAGTTCGACTCCAAGCCTTTCCATCTCAGTGCCTCCAACGGAGCAGCCGTCTTTCAACCCGTTGCATACCGTCCAGGATCAGAGCCGCAACGATTAAGATGCTCAAGGTAACCGCAAAGAGCCGCTCATACTGGAACTTCGAGGTGGAAATAGAGATCAGCCTTCCTAAACCGAGCGGAGATAGAATCAACTCAGCGGTGATCATCCCGATGAAGGCGCGAGATAGCCCGAGGCGCAATCCTGCCATCATCATGGGCACCGATCCCGGCAGGATCACCTTGAGAAAGAGCTGGCTGCGGCTGGCCAGGAAACACCGCGACATCTGTATCAAGGATGCCTCGATGTTTAAAACCCCCGTATGGGTGTTAATCGCGATGATAGGGACAGCAAATAAGAAGACGATGAGGGATTCGGCTACAAACCCAAAGCCCATCGTCAAGAGGATCAGTGGGATCAGGGCCGCAGTCGGCATCGAGAGGAGCAGCATCAAATAGACATTGCAAAAGTGTTCGAATCGGCGAAAAGTCCCCATGATCAGCCCCAAGGAGACCCCGAAGATGGCGGCGGCACTGAATCCGGTAATGAGGGTTCGGAAGCTAATCAGAAAGGCATAGGCCAAATCTCCAGATCCAATCAGGTCGACGAGGGCCTTCAAGGTCCCGCTCAGGGGGCGAAGACCAAAGCTGATCTCGGCGCGTCCAGCAACTTCCCAGATGAGCGCAAAGACAAGCAACGAAAACAATCGAAGGGAGATCTGAAAGACTTTTTGTCTCTTTGCGGCCCGCGACCTCAAGCGCCTATCCTATCGAAGGACGACGGATCCCCTACCACCAATGCAGCAAGGTGTTCCATTCCTGTCTCCGCTTACTCCGTCTTTATCTCAATCCGACCGATTTCCGAAAGCACCTTCTTGAGGGGCTTGAATACGAAGAACCTGTCTACGTCGAGGCCTTTGACGTTCCCTGCATCCCTGTGAAACTCCAACGTTCCACGAGCCTTCTCGATGATGCCTCCATTGGCAGGGTAGATATTAAACTGAGCCGATAATTTGGCCGTGGCCAGGATATCCTCGGGCTTGAACTCGGGGACGTACTTGGCTCCCTCTTCTACCCACAGAGACGGATCGGCCGTGCTGCGACGGAAGGCCTGTAATTCCGCCTTGATGAACTGCTGAATCAACTTGGGGTTCTTTTCGATGAAGTCTGCCCGCGCAAAAAAGACATTCTGGATCATGGGTTGCGCCGAGAATGCCACAAGCACATTGAACTTACCGGGGGCCGCGTCCAGGACAACTTTTGTATTGGCAAGATCGAGCATAGTGGCATCGAGCCGCCCATGCAGCATGGCCTGGGCCCTGACTTCCGAGCCTGCAATGAACACGATTTTGGGCTTCACACCCTTGTCTTTAATGACGAATTTATCGATCAAAGCTTGGGTAAAGGAGGTGGGGGAATGGGACCCAAAAGTCATCCCCTTTAGATCCTGAATCGTTGCTATAGCGGACTTGGCCACGAGGTTCCATCCCGGCCCGGTTGCCTGGAGGAAGGCCTTTATGGGCGCTCCAGCCTCTACGGCGGTGAAGAAGGGAGTTGACGTCACCCCAATCTGAACGGCCCTGTCAACTACCGCCACCACTGCCTGTTCGCTCGTGTTAAACGGTACCACCTTAAAATCAATCCCAGTGTTTCGCTTCAGGATCTGAAGGCCCAGGATGACGGGCAGGTCATCCACATCAGTTGCCGACGGAAACGAAACTTTGATCGACTTGATCTGCGCCTGAGAGCTGAACGGTGCCCCTAGGCCAATAACCAACACCATCCCTAACGTCAACATACCTACCTTCGCTATAAAATATCTCATCATTCGAACCTCCTTTATAAATTGCGTTTTTTTCTGAGACAATGCGTTTCAGAGCACGACTACTTATCCATCACATTCCATCCCGCCTTAAATCAGGTCGACCTGATCGCTCACCTCATCCTCCTTCGCTAATCGTAAATATTTATAGCCTCCTCCTCGGTAAACCAATTGTCGCAGTACGGACAATGCAGTTTTTCTCCGGAGTGTCTGAGGTCCTTGTAATGGCAATAAAACTTATTCTTACACTCAGGACAGGTCACCCAAAAGATCTTCACCATTGCAAGTTCACCTCCTTATTTCTCAAGCGCCAACTCCTTGAGGTCGATCTTCTCCACCAACTCTCTTGGAGGATAGGCTCGTTTTCCATAGGGCCGATGGAGAGGCTCAGTCGCATCGATAATCGCCTTGGCTTGGTCTAAGGCTTCTTTGGTCGCCAGAAGTACAGTACAGGTAAGGAGTTGCGCAAATGTATCTACACAGGCCTGCCCCGTCGATAAATCGATCTGCAAGGAAAGGGCGTCTGTCAATCTTGCGTTCAAATCGAGAAGGCTTGCCTGCAGGGATGCCAGCAAGGCTATA
>JACZXR010000119.1 GCA_022571535.1 Deltaproteobacteria bacterium
CTGGACTGTTCAGCGGACGTTGTAAATCGAAGCAAAGCGTTAGGCCTGAAAAGTGTCCTGCATATATACCCCGGTGTTACCCATGCGTATTTTTCGAAACGAATCAGAAATCCTAGCTTTGAATATGATTCCTCCGCCGTGGATGACACCGAACAGCGTACCAAGGCGTTCCTCGCAAAACATTTGCGGTAAGCATCGGTGAGCAGGCAACGCGAAACCTAGCCCGAGTTTACCGAGTTAGCGGGGTGAGCATTTCCACCGCCCCACCGCATGGAGGCCGAAACCCTCAATTGGCGCGCCTTTCGTGACTTCGTTTCAGTTCGTCTTGCCAAGATCAGCCTCTGGGAATCGTATGACCTAACCAAATGGAGCTTCTCGGCCGTACGCGTGAACCCATAAACCCCAGATATAGGGCCGTATACCCGGATGTGTACTACATCTTGACAAAGGTTGGTTGATCATGTATGACCTAATCAATGGCCGTCAGCCTGCACAAGAAGATGATCCGGGGACATCCCTACTGGTATGCCCGCGAATGCCAGCGTGTCGACGGCAAGCCAAAGATCGTTTGGCAGAAATACCTCGGCAAGGCCGAAGACATCGCTGCAGCTATGGGTGCCCCCTCTCAGGTCCCAGAGCCCAAGGAGATCGTCCTGTCTGACTTCGCGGCCCCCGCCGCCCTGTATGACCTGACACAAAAACTGGATCTGATCCCCACCATCGATCGCCACGCTGGGAAAAGAAACCAGGGCGTCAGTGTTGGCACCTACATGGCTCTTGCCGCCATCAACCGCTGCCTTGCTCCAACCAGCAAGGTAGCAATGGCTGAGTGGTACCAGGGTAGCGTCTTGCGCCGTCTCCTTCCGGTCCGAAGCAATCTTCTGAGCAGCCAGCGCTTCTGGGACCATATGAGTTATCTCGACGCCGACAAGATCAGTGCCATCGAACAGGACCTGACTCGCACGCTGATCGACCGGTTCCAGGTCGATCTCTCCTGTCTGCTCTATGACACCACCAACTTCTATACCTTCATCGATAGCTTCAATGACGCTCCTACGCTCGCCCAGAGGGGTAAGAGCAAGGAAAAGCGCATGGATTTGCGCATCGTGGGGCTGGCATTGCTGGTAACGAAGGACTTTCACATCCCGCTGTTCCATGAAGTTTATCCTGGTAACACTCACGACTCGACGGAATTCGCTTCGGCTACCGAAGCTCTGGTGGCCCGCTACCGGCTCTTCTCTCAGAGTGTCAACAGCATCACGCTCGTCTACGACAAGGGCAATAACAGTCATGAGAATCAGGCGAGAGTCGATGACAGCCCCTATCACTTTGTCGGGTCTCTATCTCCGGTCCAGCATCCCGATCTGCTCCGCATCCCGCAATCCCGATTCCACCCGCTGCAAGGCAAAGATCTGAGTGGCGTGCTGGCGTGGCGAACCCACAAGCATGTCCTCGGAACCGAAAGGACAATCCTGGTGACTTACAACCCCGAGCTCTTCCTCACCCAGGGAGCAACGATTCTGCGGGAACTGCGCAAGCGCACGCGCAAGCTTCGCGAACTTCAGCTGCATCTTGCTCATCCGCCTACGCGGGGGAAGTCCCTCACGGTCGAATCGGTGCACAAGCAAGTCCAGGCCATTCTTTCTGGACGTCATATGAAAGACCTCATTCTCGTGGATGTGTCCGGTAAGAAAGGGGCCCCTCGCCTGAGCTACCGCGTGGATCAAACCGCTTGGAATCGTCTTCAACGCACACTGCTAGGAAAGAACATCCTCTTCACCGACCAAGAGTCCTGGAGCGATGAAGAGATCGTTCGTGCTTACCGGGGCCAGCATCACATCGAAGAAGCATTCAAGCGAATGAAGAATCCTCACTTTGTGAGCTGGCGCCCCCTACACCACTGGACCGATCAGAAGATCCGTGTCCACGCCTTTTACTGTGTCCTTGCGCTCCTGCTCAGCTCGCTGCTGCGTCGTACCCTTGCCCAGAAGGGCATCGAAGCGAGCATCGTAAAGATCCTCTCCACGCTCTCGAAGATCAAAGAGGTGGCGATCATCTATCGCGGCCCTCGCAGCCGCACGCAACCTGTCATCGGGTTGAACCACCTGACTCCGCTGCAAGAACAACTCCTCCACGCTTTTGATCTCAAGCGTTACTTGCCCTCCGTAGGTCATACAAACCAACGGCCATGAACCCCCGTTGCACGTAGGAGATGGCTCGACTCGTCTCCACTAACTCGGTAAACTGGGGCTAGGGGTCTAATACCGCGTAAACCCTTGCCCAGAACGACTCTGAGCCAAAATAGATTTGACATTTAATAAATTGCTTCTGAGTGGTCTTAGAAGGGCAGTAAGCCCAGAGAGGCAAGGACCCTCTCCCCTACGTCTTAGTTGAAATCCGCCGTTGACACGTCCAAGATGCCAGTGGGAGAATGTCTCCGCTTGGCAGATGGTAATTGTATCGGTAAAAGAGGGCTAAACCTCACCAGGAGGTCTTGAGAGCCATGTTAAACCAAAGCGCCTTTGCCAACTCCTCGGCCATACTGACAGCGGCTCTTTATACCGTCTTCTATCTGGTTAGCCTGATTGCCCCAGACTTCTTTAGATTGCTTTTCAATGCCCAGTTTCTGGGTGCCGACGTAGCGTCTCTGCTTCCTAAGGAAATATCGCTTGGAAGTTTCATCGTAACTCTCGTCATTATGGTGATCACAGTCTGGGTTTTCGTTTACATTTGGGTTTGGCTCTATAACCGGTTAAATAGATAGAAAATCTTCTCTCCGTCTCCCCAACTCGGACTTTTATGGCCAAATACCGTTAGGACTCAATTAAAGCGTCGATTAATTGCGTCTTGAGATGAAATCGGCCCGTAAGAGCCCGCCAAGACTCCGCTTTCTAGCCTATTGACATACCTTCAAGACTTTACTAGAAGGGCATCTTAGGAAGTACGTAACAGAGCCTCCCCCCCATTGGCAAAGCATCTTGCATGATGTGAGGCCCAAACTGAGGGACAGAGGTGTTCCTGAGAGGGGATAATCGATAGAAGAGTCTAAGGCCAGCCGCTTTTGCCATTCTCGGTAAGGACGTGCTGGCTTTTTGTTTCTTACTTACTTAAAGGTAGGAGCCTACTAGGCTGCCGGGGCGCTCGAAACTGGTTTGGTAAGTGATGGAGCTTGGTCAAGGGTTCTCGCATCGAGAAAGCACTGAGAGGAGGCCTCGTTATGAAAGAGGGTATCACCGCGCGTGTTGGGCGTATTAGTAAGTGGGACCGTCAAAGCTTTAATTGATGCAGTTGAAAACGTTGCGCCGGAAGCAGTGATGGAGGAGGCTATGCGCGAAATAGATGGCGCTATCGATGAGGTGTGCGGTCCGAACTTGGGATAGTGGTTGCTAACCGTCATTTAGCCAACAAACGGCTAATGCAGGAAAAGCGGAAGCATGAGGACTTGAACAAGAATATTACCTTAGCCGTGAAGGAGGGCCGTGGCAACCTGGCCGAGGCAGGCATCGCCCAGCAGATGGATATCGAGGCCCAAATACCAGTTTTGGAGCATGCGTCGCTGACGCAACCGAGCAAGGAAAGGAACTCGAAGCTTACATAACGGCGCTCCAGGCCAAGAAGCGTGAAATGAAGGAGGAACTCCATAGCTTCGTTAGATCGCGTGAACAAGCCCAAGGCTCTTTAAAGGATTCCGAGACAGCTGCTGGTTTGGTCGGTGCACCGAACAGTGTGTCCAACAAGGTTGCGAAAGCCGTGGCCGCCTTTGACTGGATTCTCGAGCAAGGTACCGGCCTTCCGGGTTTATCGGGGTCACCGGACCAGAAAACCGCCGCCCAGCTTGCAGAACTGGAAGATTTGTCTCGGAAGAATCGTATGCAGGAACGCTTGGCTGAAGCAAAGGCAAAAGCCAAGGATTAACGTATTATTGATATAGTTACTTCACAACATACTGAATCTGGGATAATAGGAACGAGTAGTCTAGGCGGCGTAGTTGTCAGGGCAGAAAAGGTTCCGCTGAATTTTAAGGAAACCTAACCGTGCTCGAATTCCTAACTGCTGAACAGAACCTGCCTTTCAGTGTCGCACTCCTCGTGATGTTCCTCCTTGCGCTTTTTGAAGGGGTGGGGTTGTTGTTAGGGCTGGGGTTTGCCTCGCTCCTCGATACTCTTCTGCCGAATGTCAACATTGAAGGGCCGAACATAGATTCAGCAATTGCCCCGTCGCGTTTTCTGGGTTGGTTAGGCATTGGCAAAGTTCCTACCCTAGTCCTTCTCATAGTTTTTCTGACATCCTTTGGAATCTTGGGTTTTACGTTGCAGTCTGTAATGTTAGGAACATTCGGTTTCATGTTGCCTGGCTTTTTGGCTTCTGTGCCCGTCGTTGTGGTTTCACTCCCGCTTGTAAGAGCGTGCGGTGGAGTGTTGAGTCGGATCATGCCCAAGGATGAGACAAGCGCCGTTTCGGAAAAAAGCTTCATCGGCCGGATCGCCGTTGTAACCCTAGGGATTGCAAAATCGAACTCCCCGGCTGAGGCGCGGCTAATCGACGAGCATGGGCAGACCCATTACGTTATGGTTGAACCGGATGTTGAGGGCGAGAGTCTTGCTCAGGGAACGCAGGTATTACTTGTGAACAAGTTGGGCACTGTTTTTCGGGTAATCGAAACGTAAATCAGTCGCTAGTTGGTTAAAAACAGCTTTATGAAGGGAGGAAATTATGGAACTCATGGAACTCATTAATCCGCTTCTAATTGCCGGTGTCATAGTGATCGCTTTATTTGCGATCGGAATGATTCTGAGAAAGCTTTATCGTCGGGCGTCCAAGCAAGTTTCCTTTGTACGGACCGGTTTCGGTGGCCAGAAAGTAATTCTGGATGGCGGCGCGATGGTACTGCCAGTCATGCATGAGATTATACCGGTTAATATGAATACCCTCCGGTTGGAGGTTAAACGTGCGAACGATCAGGCCCTCATTACAAGAGATCGGATGCGAGTGGACGTACTAGCAGAATTTTATGTTCGGGTAAAACCCACCGCGGAATCGATTGCCAACGCAGCACAGACCCTTGGTATGCGGACCATGGAGCCGGCCGCGCTCAAGGAATTAGTAGAGGGAAAATTTGTGGATGCCTTACGCGCGGTTGCCGCGGAGATGGCCATGACTGAACTACACGAACAACGAGTAGATTTCGTTCAGAAGGTTCAGCAGGTGGTTTCAGAGGATCTTTTGAAGAACGGGTTAGAGCTAGAGTCCGTGTCCCTTACGGGCCTGGATCAAACTAGTCGAGAGTATTTTAATCCGGATAATGCTTTTGATGCGGAAGGCCTAACAAAGCTCACAGAAGAAATTGAGTCCCGTCGTAAGCGGCGCAATGACATCGAACAGGATACCCAGGTCGAAATCAAGCGCAAGAACTTGGAAGCCGAGCGGCACAAACTTGAAATCGGTAGAGAAGAAGAATACGCGCGATTGAAACAGCAAAGGGAACTCGAAATACGCCGCGCTGCGCAGAGCGCCGAAATTGCCGTTGAGCAGGCAGAGAAAAAACGAGACGCAGCACAGGCTGAAATTGTAGCTAAGCAGCTGACCGATCAGGCGCGTATCACATCGGAACGGGCCGTGGAAGAGGCACGTATTAATAAGGAGCGTGAATTGAAAGAGATGGAAATAGCCAGGGCGAAGGCTGTTCAAGCGGCAGAGATTGAGAAAGAAAAGGCTATCGAAGCGGCTACGATCAATAAGCAGAAAGTCGTTGAACTGGACGAACAGGATCGTGCCATCGCTATTGCGGAAAAATCGAAAGACAAATCCGAGGCCGAGGCGCAGGCGAGCCATGCCCGCGCTTCCGCGGTTAGGGCGGCTGAGCAGGTCATTACCGTACAGGAAGGCGAAAAGGCCGAACGCGGGAAACAGATTGAACTTGTCGATGCCGCCAAACAAGCGGAGACGGAGGCACTTCGTATTACCGTTGCCGCGGAGGCGGAGAAACGGGCTGCTAGTGACAAAGCGGATGCGGTTCGTATACTCGCAGAAGGGGACGCGGACAAGTTCCGGATTGCGGCGCAAGGTAACGCGGAGGGAGAGAAACTAGCAGCTGACGCTGCCGAGAAGCGTTATGCTGTCGAAGCAGAAGGGAAACGCGCGATCCACGAAGCCGAGAATATCTTGTCGACTAATCAAATTGGCATGCAAGTCAAGATGGCAATTATCAAGTACCTCCCGGATATCATCCGGGAAAGTGTAAAGCCAATGGAGAACATTGAGGGAATAAGAATTGTGCAAGTGGAAGGGCTAAACAGTGGGAACGCTTCAAGCAGCCAAAGAGCCGACCTTGTAACTACCAATTTGGCCGATCAAGTAGTCAATAGCGCTTTACGCTATAGAGCCCAAGCGCCTATCATAGAAGCACTTCTTAAGGAGATCGGTCTCGAAGGATCCTCAATTGGCGGTTTAACTGCTTCTCTGAAGCAAGAGATGACTCCACCAGATAGAGTTACTGTTCCAGGTACCGCGGTTCGGGACAAAAGGATCGAACAGAACCCGACAAAGTGAGAGGTAACAGATCGAGCCGGGCCAATACAGGAGGCCATTATGAGGCTCAGGACCATCGGGCTTATCAGTACCCTTGTCCTCGGACTACTCGCCGGGCCGTTGCCCGCTGAGGCGCAGCTAGCGGGAAAGGTCTACCGCATCGGTTTTCTCACGACGGGCTCGCCTAATCGGACCTTCAAGCTCTGGATGGCCGCTTTTCGGCAGGGGCTTAAAAAGCTGGGGTACGTGGAGGGGAAAAACGTCATCATCGAGGAGCGGTACGCGAAAGGGAGAAAGGAACGCCTTTCCGCCTTGGCTTCGGAACTCATTCGCCTCAAGGTAGATGTTTTTGTCGTGCACGCTAGTGCGCCAGCCTGGGCTGTGGAACGAGC
>JACZXR010000120.1 GCA_022571535.1 Deltaproteobacteria bacterium
ATCGAGGGATTTCCGGTGTTGAGCGGCTTAGGACACCAGTTACCGGCATTTTGATCGTCGGTCTGCAACTACACTATAGGTGAGTTGTTAATTCATGCTTGAAACAGGTATTTGTCGCGGTCTGATGCTCATCAGGGAAGATTTCTTTGACTGATTAATTTCGGATCGGGGCTAATTGATGAGGACAGAAGATTCGTTTTAAAAGAGTTTAGACGGAGGCCTTGTATGATAAAGGTTTCTCAATGGATGACTAAACAGGTACTGGCAGTTGAGGTCTATGATAGCCTCGGCATTGCCAGGCGATTAATGGCCAAACATCGGATCAATCAGCTGCCTGTTGTCGCGGACGAAAAGCTCGTTGGTATCGTTACAGACCGTGACATCCGTGATGCCTATCCAACAAGCATATTGATCGACCACGCTAAAGATATAGACAAGTTTGCCGAGTCTTACACTGTCGAAGAGGTAATGACGTTTAATGTGATGAGCGTCCAGCCAGAAACCCCACTTTTGACTGCCGTCAGACTCCTTCGTCAGCACCGGATTGGCTCACTACCCGTTACAAAGAAGGGAAAGCTGGTGGGTATTATCACAAGGAGCGATGTACTGGAATTTATTTTGCGTGGGAAGAGTTTGAAGGAGTCACCCCTTCAGATAAAAAAACCGAATTCCACGAGGTCGTGATCCTCAATGGCTACCTTCACCATCGGCTCTAGGTATCCAGTTTTATGGTTCAAATAAATAGCGCTCGGGAATACGGAACATAATCGGGCTCAAATCTGGGATCTCTTTCCCAGCATTGGCGTTCGAACTAATTTGCAACCAAACTGATCATCACATTTTAATTCCTGTCTAGATCCATTCTGTTCCTGCTTCTTTTAAAACCTCATCGAACATTATTGTGTGCCAGGCAGTTTACAAAAACAATGTGTCCCAATGTCAGCGGCACAGTACTGCTGATTCTTAGCTATTGAGAGGTTTCGCAAAGGGACCTGATAGACTTGGAAAGGGTTTTTGATTAGTGTCTGTCAGCTCGATCGTACCACCATGGGCCTTTGAAACTAGAAATCCTAGGTTACGCGAATGGTCTTTTCCTACTACAGTCGCCTCACACGCGCCGAGCAGCGGATTTACCGAAAAAGCGACGAAGTCAGCTCCATTCTTCTCACCAGGGCCTCTTCTCTCCACCCACTGGTAGGGATGCTAGTGGGCGCGCTCAAGAGTGAGGATCGGCTAAGAACAGAAGAAATTTGCCAGGAGCTTGTTTCCGCTATCACGGCCAGCCTCAAGGTTCCAGCTCTCCGGGTTGAGGTGCTGGCGGCACGTCCCTCCCGGAGCTGGGGTGAACTCCACGGGCTTTACACCCCCGCGCGGGGGCACAGAGTCGCGCGGATTACTGTCTGGATGCGCACGGCACAGCGCCGTCAGGTTGTCGCTTTTAGAAGCTTCTTGAGGACTCTCCTTCACGAGATCTGCCACCACTTGGATTACGAGTTTCTGAGGCTCGGAGAGTCCTTTCACACCGAAGGTTTCTACAAGCGGGAATCTAGGCTCTTTCACCAGATGGTGGCAAATCAGCAGGGAGACCTTATTCCAGGAACGGGCAGGCTACCCGGCCGACGTTGAGCCAAAAAGCTGACTACCCATTCAGCTTTTGGAAAACAGGACAGGCATCTGCTACCATTCGTGATTATTGAAATTTAATTTAATGTAAACCCCGCCTCTTGAGGCGGGCACAAAGCCGATGGGGTTCCCAAAGGGGAGAATCGGCAGCTCTTCCCTTTGGTCGAACACGGGGATTCAAACCCCGTGTTCGATATAACTTGATTGGACTTGAGCTTGCTGATCAGGAAAAGTGCAGCAATGGTCATCCATTACAGAAGTCTAGACACGGTCAGATAAAGATTTTTTAGAACGACAATGAGCGGAAAGACTAGACCATACTCAGCATGAGCTTAGCGGTGAGTCAGGTTACAGAGCGGAGGCGCCGGAGAGGTTGAACTTGAGCATCAGTGGTGGCTGTGATGTCATCCCGATGCGAGTTCCACTCCAAGAGCAACTCCACCATTTTACATAGCTCCTCTTTCACCACAGGCCGTTGCATAAGAAGGTCAGCACCGGCTAAAATGCCCTTGGAGCGCTCCAAACTAAGGGAACGTGCAAGTAGCAGGATAACGGGAAGATGTCGCAACTGCGAAGAGGACCTGATGGTGCGGCAGAGGTCAAAGCCGTCCAAATTACCTCTCAAGCAGACATCTATAATAAGTAGATTGACAGGTTATTTCTCAAGGAGGGAGAGGGCCTCATCCACATCATAAACGGACAGCACCTTTACAGGTGGAACCAGGTCCTCAAGGTGATCTGAAATACTCCTTGTATGGTTGATAAAGCTTCCGACCACTAAGACACTGGAGGGCAAAGTCGATTTCATAATTTGATATCGGATATTAAGGACTCCGATTGTATCTGCAATTGTCATGCCAGATATACCGGAGTGGCAACCTATAAACGACAGCCCTTCATGAAGGTCCGGACCCCCTGGCCAAGTCCATAATTATTAAGTATTATTTGATCTTGCTTGAAAGATCCATAGCATAGTGCTTTGATGCTGGTAGGACACCCTTCGACTATATTTTCCGGCTGCATGTACGAAAACGGCACAGGAGATGTCCAGATTTGACATAATTTCCTTAATTTGGCACGAGGGGGGATCAATTTGCCCGCAGGACCCAGCGAGGGGGCATCCATTGCCCCAACAAGCCCTAATTCCATCAAAGAGGAGTGTACTGAAATGGGAAAGAAGGTAATCAAGTCTGACGATGAATGGAGACAAGAACTCACCCTGGAACAATATACGGTCTGCCGGAGGAAGGGTACAGAAAGGGCGTTCTCAGGAGAATACAACAACTGCAAGGAAGGCGGGATTTATCAATGTGTCTGCTGCGGCAGCGAGTTGTTCAGCTCGGAGACCAAGTTCGATTCAGGCACCGGTTGGCCGAGCTTCTGGGCCCCAATCTCGGAAGAGAGAGTAAGGACAGAAGTAGAAAATAGTCTCTTCGTGCGAAGGACAGAGGTTCTCTGCAACGTGTGTGACGCTCACCTCGGTCATGTGTTCGACGATGGTCCCGCCCCAACGTATCAGCGCCACTGCATCAATTCCGTCGCCCTCAAACTCGCTAAAAAAGAAAAGGAGTGAGAAGCTTCAAGCGCGCCTGGTTGCAAAACTCCGCTGCATATCTTGTATTCTTCGATCGCTGAGCGGAAAACCGAACTGTTCGTTGCGCATTCTAAGCCGCTGGCCTAACACTCTTTGGACAATCTCCTCTGCACGCTTAAATTCTTTTCGGGTTCTAAGATACTTGGCAAGTTCACGGGCGCCCGCATTCCTGTGCCTCACCTCATCAAGGTAAATTTCTTGGAACACGGAGGCGATCTTTCTTTCAATCACCGTCCCCTTCAACCTGCTGCAAACCTGATAGAGCGCTCCACCCCCTCCCTCTGTTAGAGTGAGCGCTGCACGCTCGATATCTTCGTCTTTCCGCAGGATCCCCCTCGATGTAATTGCCTCAGAACCATGCAGAAGCCCAGCATAGGTTCTTGAGTACCGAGCCCTTATCCTGGCCAACCTCTTGTCCTCTAACAGCCACGGCAGATCTTTCGGTGTTATTTTTCTACCGATGATTTCCTCGAGCAAATCCATGATCAGTCTGGCGTGCTTCATCTCCTCCGCCAATTTTTTTCCTAGCTCTTCGTATTGGTGCCGATCTACCCCCTTATCCAGGTGAGGGAGAAGCCTCGTCAGAGCTCCCAACAAGGGCTTTATGGCGGAGTACTCCTTATAGGCCTGAGCTTTGAGCCAGTTGACGTGATCGCTCTTGGCTCTCGGTTTCCTGAAAAAGGCCCTGACCACTTCCGCCTCAGCGGATCGGTACTTTCCCGCTAACTTTTCAAGCGACCGGACGTAAGGATTCACATTCGCATCCTGGACGAACAGCTTATCTGCTAGGGATTGGGTTGAGCGATAATGGTACCACAACGTTTACATGTACGTAGAGACTCATTTCCATAAAATTGCTTGTGGACCTGAGAGACCGGATCCTGGCGATAGTCCCCTACATGAACTGCCACCTCGTAGACCTTTTCGCCGCACTGCTCGCAAAACCACATGAAACGATCTTGTTCCTCGGGTTTTCTCTTGCGTTCGAAGACAACGAACCAGGCGTCGTCCGAAACCCTCGGAGAATGGGGAACTCCAGCTGGGCAGAGGACCATCTGTCCTGCATGGATAATGGCCACCTTGTGGTCACCCTCGGGGGTAATATAATGAAGGTGCTGCTCCCCCCTGAGCTCTAACGTCACCTCGTCGCTCGGGTCGACATGGAAGTCCAGCCTTTGTTTGCGCCCGCGGCTTAAAAATGCGATCGACTCCGAGTCTTGCCATAGGACTTGTCGTCCCTTACCCCCTTGATCCGAGGTCTTAACCACCTCGTTCAGGTCGATTACACTCAAATCAAACATGTTTCCTCCTCGTAAAATTTTTTCAGTATGACAGAGATCCAACTTCGCGATACTTATAATCCTACCGATTAAAGGAAATCAATATTTCGTTGTGGACCATAAAATCGCAACATGGAAGCTTCTCTCATATGTCCAGGGCTTGACCATGGCCCTTATTTTTAATCTTTTTCAAGACAAGTGCACCGAGGCTTACGTCGGCCACCCCCTGACCGGCGTTGTTTTTAAAAAGAGTGATCTGTTCCGGTCTTGTCCTACCTTCTCTCTTTCCCGCAATAATCGGACCTATTTCGATGAGTTGCTCCCACCGGATAATGCCACGCTCGACTGGATCAAAGATATCCCCCTGCTCGTCCTGAACGGCCTGCTGGATTGACGCGATGCCAATAACGTCGCTCCTGGAAATAGTCGTGTCGTCAATTTCTCGACGCTTGGCTTTAACAAATCCTCCCTTGACCAACCCTACGTTACTCCCAACAATAGACGTCACATGAACTCCGGGTTCTAACCAGTTGCCGTCGAAGACCGAAACACTGGAATTTGTTGCACTGAGAATGATATCCACTCCTTGGGCTGCTTCTTTAGGGGAAGAGACAGGTTTGATGTTAATATTCAGAAGTGAACCCATCTCTTCGGCAAAATTTTGCCGGTTCTCTTTGTTGGGACTATAGACTTTCACCTCTTTTATCTTTCGAATGACCGCCAGAGCGACAAGATGGTTCTTTGCCTGACCCCTAGAACCAAAAATGCCCAATCGTTCAGAGTCCTTCCGGGCAAGGACATCGGTCCCCACAGCGCTGGTGGCTGCCGTCCGGACACCCGTGACTGCAATGTTGTCGGGTAACTCGCTGCAGGTAATCTCCCCGACTATGATTCCCTTGAGTTCTCCTTCAGCCGCGTCATAGAGGACGATCACCGGATGGTTCAATCTAGGATACACCTGATGTCCTGACATCGGCTTCACCCACTCACAGTGAGTCATCAGTCCGGTGACGCCAACCCCGGGAGCCCCCCCTTGATGGACGCTGACTCTTACACCTGTGGGAACGTGGATCCTTCTCCGTGGTGCGTTGATCTCCGGGTCTTTACCCCATTCCAGAAACCCCGCTCGAATAGCCTCAATCGCCTCGCTCATCGTAACCACGCCTTTGATGTCACCGGGTAAAACGAGTAACGTCTTTGCCACTTTGATCTCCTCTCTCCTTTATTAGCAAAAAGCCACACCTCCCCATCAACGCATTGAAACCCGTACTCTCCGATAGAATCGAGTCCAGAGAACACCGATATAATAAATTCCCAGGTGAATACAAGCTCCATGCAGCAAGGTGTCTTACAAAGATCCTGTCCCCTTGAGTGAGAATAGAGCTTGACCATTTTGACACCCGAAGGAAGACCTGTATTATTTGCTTGCTGATTAATGAACTACCCCGCAACAAGCTGCGGGGAATTAACCCGTAGAGATTAAAACATTGGACCGGGAAAAGGACAATCCTCGGGCGACAAACGAATAGGTGGCTGCGATGAACAAGAAGGCATTTCAGGATCTCGGTTCGGTAAGTCACTGTCATGGATGTGGACCTGACAACGAAAGGGGGTTGAAGATAAAAAGCACCTGGGATGGTGAAGAGGCCGTATGCACCTGGCAGGCTCAACCGCACCACTGTGGCGGATCAAAGGATATCGTTAACGGAGGCATTATAGCCTCTCTAATAGACTGTCACAGTCTCAATTTAGCTATTGCACGGGCCTATAAAAACGACGGCCGCCCTATCGGAAGCACTCCGAAAATATCCTGTGTCACAGCCAACCTCAACGTTTCCTATCTCCGCCCAACACCCATCAGGTTCCCGCTACACCTTCGCGCTAAGATCACCAGAGTCGAAGGACGAAAGACCTGGGTAAGTTGCACGCTCAGTGCAGAGGGACTGGTTTGCGCTACAGGTGAAGTCTTGGGAATTAGAGTCCAGCGAGAAGATGAGTAACTGTCTAGCACACAAGGCCAACGGTGGAATATAACATTCTGGGACGGAGCGGTTTAAAGGTCAGCATTGTCGGCCTGGGCTGCGGTGGTCCCAGCCAACTGGGCCAGCGAGCCAACAAAAGCGAAAAGGAATCTGTCTCTCTAGTTAGACAGGCCCTCGACATGGGGATAAACTTTCTGGACACTGCCGAAGTTTATAGCACGGAGTCCATTGTGGGCAGTGCCATTCGGGAGATTCCGCGAGACCGGGTTGTGATCTCCACAAAGAAGCACCCCCCGTCTCCTCATAGCGCTGACCCTGCTGGGGAGCTAAGAAAGGGGCTGGAGCAAAGCCTCAGGAAACTCAAAACGGATTATGTTGATATCTACCACCTCCATGGAATTGCGCCCGAGCAATACCCCTTTTCACTGA
>JACZXR010000121.1 GCA_022571535.1 Deltaproteobacteria bacterium
CATCTCAGGCATCAGGATGTCGAGAAGAATAAGGTCCGGCTTTTGTTTTTCTAAGCCAGCAAGGGCCTGCGAGCCGCTGTAGGCGCACATGACGTTAAATTCTCTCTGTTCCAATCTAGCGCGGAGAGGGGCAACTAGATCTGGGTCATCGTCTACCACCATGATGGTGCTTTTGGTTGCTTGGAAAAGCGAATCTGTCATCTATTTGCCCCCCTCAAAGTGACAAAGCCAAAAACGTGCCAACTTGAATTAGGCTCGGTGATGGTACAACTAGTTGTAAATTTATCAGTTTCCAAAGCGAATGAAGGATCAGGATCCTTCTTGGGCCGACGGGATGACAAAAAAGGACAAGACGTGGTCAATTTTGCACAAAGCTATCTCTAATTGACAATAGGGAAAAATATACAAGCAAGGGCCTGGTTGGTCTTTACCCTTGCCTCCGTATTCGCCTTTGTCTTCAGCCACGGGAGGAGAGGGAATTGCCGTCAGTTGGTGTTTCAGGGCGGAAGGCGATATTAGACAAAATAGCCCTACTGTCCAATTTGGGGCAAGGGTGACCCAGTTGGTATCGTGGCGGGTTACAACCTAAAGCCTGGATATACTGACGAAAGCTGCAGTGTTTGCGGGTTTTTAAGAGTTTGGATTTTCCTTGCTAAGTTATCGGAATCGCATTAAAATCGCTCGAAATACTGACAGGTCAGTCAACGTAATATACTGACATAGGCCCGTAATATGCTGACCAGCATATTACTAGTTAGCCACAAGCACGAAGCGACAGATTAGTAGTGTCGACCGATTAGGGGTAACTTATGAAAGATGACGCTGGCCTGAGGGGTGGAACTGGGATCTCGAACTCAGCCCACACTTGCTCAAGCGCATGGAGGATCGGCGGTTCAATGAGGTCGACCTGAAAGTAATGCTCGAACGTGCACGGTCACACCGGCGGGACGTTGTTGAAGGACGCTGGGTGATCGAGACCCGACATCGCCGCCATCCATGGGAGGTCATTGTCGAGCCGGACATGGGGAACAAGCTTTTAGTCGTCGTGATCGCATATCCCGTGTGGGACGAGTGAGATGAAACAACCGTATCTTGAGGTGACCTTCCGTCAAGGCCGGGCAATCGCTGCGTATCTTTACCTCCCATGCCGGCCTGGTGAGAAGAGCTTTCGGAGCACTAAGGCGGATCCTGGGTTGGTGATTGATTTCAATCGAAGCAGCAAGCCAATCGGCATCGAGATCACGGCTCCTGATAAGGTAACGGCCGCAGCGCTGAATCGAGTGCTTCGCGACCTGGGATTGCCGCCCGTAAAGCGCCTTGACCTGATGCCGCTCCGGGCAGCATAGGAGGCACTTTGGCTAACCACTGGATGGACGCGGACCGGGGGAACCGCTGCGCGTTCCCCGCGGTCGGTCATCCAGATCGTTATGCTGAATAACTGCTCTGTCCAATTCGAGTATGTATAGTTTGGAAACTTTTTTCTAATTAAAAAACCAACTCTAGGTTAGGGAATAGCTTGCGCCCTAAATCATCGATCTCCTTCTGCAACTGCTCGATCTTGGCATAATACTGCCGCACCTTCTCAATAATATCCTCGCGTAGGACCACTCCGCTGTCGTATCCGCTCCATCAAACGTTCCCGCAGCGTCACCGTCTACCACGCGACACTCGAAGAGGTTTACGACTGCATCGTCAAGGTCCTGAAGGACAAATCGAGCTAACCCTGTGATCATCCTTCTCGAGCTGCCGGATCCGCGCCAGGATATCCTTTCTTAGCACCGCTCCGGATATTTCAGGCGCCACGGACGGGCGCCACGAGGGGGGATCGTCCTGTTGTCTCCTTTGACCGTCCTCGCATTCGAGGAACCGAATAGATATAAAGAAAGGAAGCTATTCTGTGCCGCTGGAGGGCCTTTCGACTGGCTCTCCGGATTAACTTGGACGCCCGGTTCGATAGCCCCGGATGTAGCCCAGAGAGCTCTTGAAATTTGTGTCGGACATGGCTCTCCGGATACGGTGATGCTCCGGAAACCCGTGTCGGATACGGGTGTCAAACCTTTTCGTTCTCGGGGATGAACTTTAGTACGACTCTGTTAGAGCAACGTAGGAGGGTTTGGACGTTATGGCTTTGCCGATGCAAGTGGAATTTTTGAAGGTTTTGGCATGTGTCGCCTGGGCGGACGAGGAGGTCACGAACGCGGAGTTGAACTTCATCAAGCAGTTTGTGCGGCGGTTTGACTTGAGTGGAGATGAATGGATGCAGGTGGAGTTATATCTCTCTGAAAGGGTTGATGCGGAGGAGATGAAGCAGGTCACGCGGCGTTTCTTTTCGCGAGTTCACAGGTCCAAGGAACGGCGGATGCTTGTGGATGCCGTAGAGAATCTTCTAAGGGCCGATGAGAGCTTGACAGATACAGAGCAGGAGTGGCTGCGGGACCTGCAGGAGGTCGTATCAGGGGCCAAAAAGACGGTATTTTTCCTGGATGGATTAAAGAGCCTTCTCAGGATTGGCGGGGAAAATCAGAAGGGGACCGACGAGGGGCGTGATGCGGATCTTCACGATTTTATTCATAATCGAGTTCTGTTCAAGTTGCGCCGCAGGCTTGGTTCCGAGCGGCTGGAGGAGTGCGGAACGCCCGCAAAGTTGAAGAAGCTGACTCTCAGTGCCGCGCTGCTGGGTCGGGTGGGCTACGTGGACAATGAGTTTCTACCTCAAGAAGAAGCGTTCATGAAGAAGGTGCTCAGTGAAACATGGGGAGCCTCTCCACCTGTGGCCGAAGTGATCACCGAGATCGCCATAGAGACGGTGCGCCACGGAGTGGACCTGCATCGGCTGGTTAAAGAGGTCAAAGAGACCATGTCCAAACCGGAGAAGAAAAACTTACTTGAAGGTATCTTTGCACTGGCCATGGCCGAGGGTAGGATGTCGAACGAGGAGGTTGAGGAAATCAGGAAGATTGCTTACATGCTGGATTTCTCCCACAAGCAGTTTATCGATGCCAAGCTGAAGATCCTAAAGCCGTAAATTGTCATTGATCAATCGTCAATCGCGCAATGGATCAGCCAGATATATGAACGAGACAGACCAAACAGACCAGATAGACGAAATAGACCAGACAGACGAGCTAACTGCCCAGCCGTTTTGTGAGTTCCTGGTCAATGTGCCACATGGAGACACAGTCATCCTCGTTGTAGAGGATCGCCTTGTTGATTGTGGATTTTTCCCCGTCGTCCAAGTAGTCCCAGTAGCAGACCATGGATTCAAAGGCGCCGAAACTTTCCTGCCGCCAGCGAAACCCCAGGGCAGGGGCCACGGATTTTAGCGAGAAGGTAGGCACAGGCAGGTAAACGGCCGACTGGATGATTTGCTTGAGGTCCACACACGATGAGATCAGTTTGCGCAGCCCTCCCTCCAGGGTCGGCCAGCGTTGGATGACCTTCGTCATCTGTCCGATCTCAAAATTGGTCCAGTGGTAGAGACACGCGTTCTCCGCATCGCCGACATAATCAAGGAACTCTTCAAAGATCCTGCCCTCGTCCTGTGCACCGCGCGCAAGGAATTTGACAAACTGATCGCGCTTCGCATCCCAGCATCCGATGAGGTAGACATGGGGGGGCTCTGTGGGATGCACCTCGTCTGAGGTCTCAAAATCAAAGTAGAGGAGCCGCCTGGCACGGGGAACGGTCAGACGTCGTCCCGGTTTTGCAATGGGAAGTCTTGTCTTGTAGGCCTGCGCACCATAGTAGGCCGTAGCCCCGTGTGCCTCTCCGAGGACCTCGCAGACCTCCTCCAGGCGGAGGTTCCAAAGCTGGTCGACTCTATCTATCCCCGCCTGACGCAGTTTTTCCCGTTCCCTTGCGCCTACTCCGGCCAAGAGGACAAGATTGTTTCTTGTCTCTACCAGCTTGTTTCCGTATACCCGCCAGGGAGATTTTGTGGCGTTGGGTGGTCGTCTGGGCTCGGGAACCCACTGGCCGCCACGCAGGCTCTTCCACTTTGATATGGCCTCGTCAAGCTGCCTTTCCCCGTCGTAGAAGGAAACCCTCGTATCTGTTGTCCTGAGGGCAACGGTCAGCCCTTCGGGGGTGTATCCCTGGATCCGTCCGAGCATCCTGTTGTAAATGCCCGCCTGCAGGACGTGGTAGTCGCGCAGAGACTTGGACCATTTTATCTCGACCACGGTGTAGTGGTAGGCGCCGAGATAAGAACCGCAGGTGTTGTCGCGAATGAGGAGATCGGCCCTCCCGTAGCTTTCTCCCTCCAGGTCCCATAGCTGAGGTTGGCAAATTGCAGGGGGGCCCTCCAGCATCACCTGCAGGGTGTTTTTGAGCGCCACAAAGCCAAAGGCCGGTTCAATCCTCACTGCATCTGGGAAGTGCTTACGTATCCAGGCCTCCTCGTGATCTGATCCTCTTTGCCACAGGATCCGATCATAACGGCTGGTCTCGTCCACGGCCTCAGATCGCGGGGCATGGTACTCGCACCAAACCCAGAAAGGATCGTGCAGAACCTGATAAACCAGCGAGGGCCGAAATAGGGTGGTCCGGTTAAACTTCTGGCCGCCGGTGGCCCGCTCGATGAGGTCCTGAAGGGTCGGCTTTCTACAACCTGGGCCTTCGGGAAAGGGCAACTTTATCTGAATTCGGGCTTCTCCTTGGGATAGTGTTTCTGCATCAGCGAGCGGTAGCGTTCCATGATCGCCTTGTTGAGCTCCAGTGGTGGCTTCTGGTCCGGAGGAAGAAGCGGCTTGTACTCGACGTCGGCGATCTCCTCTTTGAAGGTCTCTTTGGCTTTTGCCACCAACGCGGGATCGTTAAAGAGGTCGATGGTACTGGCCGCCATGGTCTTGGCCCCCGCTACGGCCCCTTTATGGGCAATGGAAGTTGCCAGCGATACGCCAGCCGCCCAGTGATGGAAGGCAATTCCCGGAATGTTGGCGGGAAAGGTGAGTCTCCCCGAAGGCACAACCCAGGTAACTTCTCCTGAGTCATTGGCTGAGGTGGACTGGTTTGTCTCTTCCCTCAGCGGGGAGATCTCAGGCCGAAGTCCGATGGGCTTGAGCTGCTCTTTGCTCTGAAGCTCTCTGGCAAGTTTCTGCTCGGTCTCTGTCCACTTGGGCATGCCCACAAGCTCGACATTTTGATGGATCACCTCGGCCATGGTCTTGTTGGCGCGTGTGGGCCATACAGCGCTGAGCACGTTTACGGAGTAAGTCGTTCCGGTCATGATCGCTGCCCCCTCGGCGACTCTCTTGGCCTTTTCGAAAATAGCCTGCGCCTTCTCGGCGGTGGATTCCCTGAAGAACCACCAGATGGTGGCTCTGTTGGGGATGACGTTCGGTTGATCACCCCCATCAGTAATCACTCGGTGGCTTCGCTGGGTCGGTTCCAGGTGCTCCCGGAGCTTGTCGAACCCGATATCCATCAGGACAACTGCATCCAGGGCATCGCGGGCCTTCCATGGCGCGGTGGCAGCATGAGCGCTTACCCCTTTAAAAGTGAACTCGGCCGAGATGAGAGCGTACTGTCTCAAGCCATACAGGGTTCCGAACTCACCACCGATGTGGTCGTGGATGGCGACATCCACGTCTTTGAAATATCCGTCCCGCACGAAGAAGGGGCGGCTGACGAGCTGTTCCTCCGCCGGTGCCCCAAAGACCTTGAGGGTGCCGGGCAGTTTGAATTCGTCCATGGCCTTTTTGACCGCAAAGGCTCCCCCAATCAAGACCGCTGCATTGACGTTGTGCCCCTCGGTATGGCCGGGGGCCCCTTCGGTGATGGACCTGGGCTCAGCAACCCCCGTTACCTGGGAGGATGCCGGGGTCGCATCGAATTCTGTGTGCAAGGCAATCACCGGTTTTCCTGACCCATAGGTGGCCATAAAGGCTGTGGGCATCCCGGAAATGTTGCGCTCGACCTGAAAGCCAGCCTCTTCAAGGATCCGAACCATGAGCCCCGAGGTCTCGAACTCCTGCATGCCGAGCTCGGCAAAGTAGAAGATGTTGTCTCCGAGAAGAGAGATCGCCTGGCTGTTTCGGTTTACGACATCAAGGACAAATTCTTTTTCTTTGCCATTTTTCACGGTTTCTTCTCCTTTTTCCTGAAGCCTTATTGGCCCGTTTGCAGTCGGGGTGATTCTAGCGAATACGGGGACCGATCGGAAGAGGAAAATTCCGGTAATATTGACGCACCCAGACGGGAGTGATATGAGGAGGCTCTCCGCGTCTTTCGATGTCAAGTTTTATACCAGTCGTGAAGGCAGCTGGTGCTGTCCTTGTCCATTCTCCAGGGTTTGTCCGCTACGGCTCCAAACCCATGAGAGAGATCTCTGCTCGCCCTTCGTGCCTTGAAGAGCTCAAGGCAAGACTCCGCACCTTGGAGCAAGCCGAATCCTATCTCCCCAACCGGGTCTTTCTTGGGACAGAGTCCCCGGAGAGGCTCTTTGAGGTCGAGCGGCCATGGTTTAACCGCCGGGTTGAGCCTGCAAAGGGCCTTTCGCCTTTTGGCGATCTGGTTGAGGAGGAGAGTTTCATCGCGCTTCTTGCGCTCTCGGATCTCTTCCGGCACATCTCTCTGCTCGAGCGTTTTTGGGAGGACGTGAAGCCGCGTCTGGATCAATCCCCGCTCTTTTCACCCCTGACCCGAGCTGTCCCTTCCCTTCTCAGCCGATCTCAGATGGAGTCCAGGCTGGCGGGCAAAGAGGGAATTCCCCTGTACGTAGGGATTGATCCGGAGCCGGTGGGATGGGTCCGGCATGGACACACGGAGGATGGCTCGCTTGCGGCACATATCCTTCTTGAGAACCAGTGCACCAAGGTCTCTGCGGCACTGGCGGCTCGTGAGATCTTTTTGAGGAATGACCATCTCAAAGCCGAGTCGGTGGAGTTTATC
>JACZXR010000122.1 GCA_022571535.1 Deltaproteobacteria bacterium
CTGATTTCACTTTGTGTCCTTCGTGCTCTTCGTGGTGATATTTCTCTCTTGGTGAAACAGATAAGAGACTGCGGCCGGCTTCACTGCCCTGCTAAACCTTCAGCTCCTGTGACATGTAATAGTATTTGTCTACCACGAAGATCACGAAGAATTTGCAATTAATTTATATCGGCCCCTGCGTTTCAAACCCCGTTGTCGATATAACTTAATTTTAGAATCCACAAATTGCCTCAACAACCGCTGGATCTGCTGACCGGGAGGCATCCCGAACATTACCCGGCTGTATATCGACCCTGCCACGTCCCAACTCGGCGATAGTTGCATGCCCGCAGCGTGAATATCTCGGAATAAACAGGGATATCCCCTTTCGCCTGCTGGTTGCCGTTTCACTAAAGGTAGAGAGGCCTTCGAGCATTCCCCCCGCATATCCTCTCCCGATCTGTTACGCGGGTATCCCAGAGACGGCCCATCCTGGCGACAGCGGATCGCACTGTCAACCAGGGAGTCGGTTTCCAGACAAACCTGGACATTTCCACATGACCTGAGAATCTTGAGGACAGGTGACCTCGAAATGTTACAAAACATCAGGATGGTGTATAAAAGTCATGCGTTAGCCCCGTCCGAAAAAGGAACGGAGCGCAAAATGAAAGGATTCATCCTGTCTGTCTGGGATCAGGCGAGGTGTCGGCAGATTCCCATAGGCTCCTGTAGGGGTCCAGGGGAAACGGTCCAAGGTGTATGCTGCCGAGCATCCTACAAAGCCCTTCAGAGGTCCGAGACTGATTTCAAGATTCGGACCGGGGTTAGAATCTCTGATTTTGAGGAGAAAGAAATGATCATTGATACCCACTTTCATGCCTTTCCAGGAAAGTACCTTGAGCTTACGCCCCAGGCAAAAAATGATGTTAGAGGGGTGGGGTTTCATGCGTTCAGCCATCAGGAATATCTGGATGTCATGGACAGATACGGCGTTGACATAGGCGTACTCTCATGCACCTCCAGGTATATTGAACGAGGGTCTCGTGAGAAAGCCCTGAAGTTATGCCGGGTGCTTAACGATTCATTTGCAGATGCCCACGCCAGATACCCCCACAGATTCAAGGCCTTCGCAAGGCCCCCCATGGTTGACATGAAGGACTGCGTCAAGGAGCTAAGAAGGTGCTTTGAAGAGCTGGGTTTGCATGGGATTATGATTCCCACAAATATCGCCGGCAAATACGTGGATGAGCCTGAATTTGAGCCGTTTTGGGAGGAGGTCCACGCTATAGGTAAGCCTCTATTTCTCCATCCTACCAACGCCCCCTGTGAACCCAATTGGAACAAGTACTCCCTGCACCAGAAAATGCTCTGGCCTGCCGACAGCACCCTGGCCATATCCCGGATCGTATATAGCGGGATATTTGACCGCTATCCAGACCTTAACCTCATTGGATCACATCTCGGTGGCATGATCCTCAACTACCTTGACCGTTTGAACTGGTGGGAGGGGAATTTAGAATGCAAGAATAAACCCGAGGATTACTTCAAGAAAATATATTATGACACCGCAGGCCCCGTCAGGGCACCGGCCATAAAGATGGCCTGTGACACCGCCGGGGTAGGTCAGATACTCTTCGGTGCAGATTACCCCCACGGAAGGGAAGGAAGAGACGATCAGTTTTATCCCATGACCTTGAAGGCCATGGAGGATCTTGACCTATCAAAGGAGGACAAAGAGAAGATCTATTACAGGAACGCAAAGCAACTATTTGAGTTCGAAGAGGGTTAAAATGTCTCAGCCCACTAATCGGAATATGGAGGTTGACAACCTATCAGCCAGCGGCCTATATCGTGATTGAAAATGTCCCTAAGGGAGACTTGGCAATGGTCGTGAGAGATCGTAAAGACGGTTCAGCAATTGTGAGCACTCAGGAAGATCACGCAGAGCTATCGAGCCAGTTTGCAGCGCACTGGGGTAACAGACGTTTCACGAAGCTTCGCCCTTACGAATCAATGGTTTTTGCCACGACCTACCACGACAGCGGATATAGGGAGTGGGAGGGTACTCCTCCCATGAATCTCGAGAAAGGCCGTCCTTACGGCCACAGGGAAGACCCTCCATCAATCGAACAGACGGAGTTAGAGGCCTACGTTCGCAACATCGACTGGGTCCGATCCCACGACCCATACGCAGCCTTGTTGGTCTCCATGCATCGCACGGGGCTTTGGAAAAATCGTTACCAGTTCTTTACGAGCCCAAAGGGCAGGCTACGGGAACGAAGCCCGGAAACCAAAGCGGTGATGAAGGATCTAGAATCGACCCAGGAGAAGGAGAGAAAATCCCTTGGTGGCGCCAATCCCAGGTTCGAGGAGCAGGTGTGGTTCAACTATCATCTGCTACAGGTCTACGACCTACTTTCCCTATACTTCTGCTGCGATGGATACGATGAAGACCGGTTTAGAGAGACCATCATTGCACCGGTCCCGTTGGCTTATGACGCCAAAGAAGAGGTGGAATTGCGTATTGTTCCTACGGAGGCGAACTCGGTTAAAATCCAGCCTTATCCCTTTGACCTTTCCCCACTTAAATTTTCTGTGCGAGCTCGAATCATCCCGGCCGGCACCTTTGCCTCGGAGGAGGCGTGCAGGGAGACCTACCACAAGGCCCCCAGGGTCCTTTTGAACTTCGAAATCGTGGATTGAAAGCTCCCCGGCTACGAGTTCCATTCTCCGGTGCCAACCCAATGCTTCTGAAAGATGCGCATATGAAGAAGGGAAACATAAATTCATGATTTTAGAGGTGAGTGCCAAATTTCCGAGTGCCAACCTTAAAGATATTGACGGGAAATCAGTTGAGTTCCCGGATGTCCTAACTCTGGCCCCAGCCACGGTCGTATTTTTCTACCGTGGCCAGTGGTGACCCTGGTGCCGGGCGCAGGTAGCGGCCTTTGTCTACGAGATCGAGAGGTTCCGAGAAAACAATGTGGCTATACTCGGCATCAGTCCACAGATAGCGGATTATGGAAGGCAACTCCGTGAGAGGGTGATTCGGGATGCCCAGTTTGACCAGGCAGGCCATAAAGGACATGATGCCTTTTGGCCGGATCCTCGGGGCGTTTTTCCGCTCCGCCTGATCAGCGATCCTGATTGTACTTTAAGCCGAGCAGTGGGAGCTGAGCGTAAGGGTCACTGGAGCGGGCCGATGGTTTATGCGACGACGTTTTTGATAGACGCCGGAGGACACGTTCGGTGGAGGTTTCAGGCAAAAATGGCCTCAAGGCGGCCTAGTCCCGTGAGGCTGGCAGCCATGGCAAGGGCAGTGGCTAAGGGAGAACCCGTTCCCGAGTACATCGAAGAGTGACGGGTTCTGACCAACACCAGGAGTTGAGCGAGGAGGCGAGATTTTAAAAATATCATTGCGACGCTTTGTCCATAAAAGCTGAAAATAGGAATTTAGTGAGGAAAAAATTTTGGATCTGTTAAGCGTTACTGGTTACCACCGCCGTCCCCCTCACCTCGTGGCCGAGCACAAGGGCTTCTTTGCAAAGGAAGGTCTAGAGGTCAGATATCACCTCGCAACCTATGCGCCAGACCATAATCGTGGCATGGCTGACGGCCGCTGGAATCTGACGCTGAGCAGCGCCGACACCATGATTGCCCGCACAACCACAGACGGAGTGGACTTTCTTCTTTTCATGCAGGCCGAAGAGGGTTTAGACGCCAGCCTCGTGGGCCGTCCCGGGATTACCTCGATAGAGCAACTACGCGGGAAACTTCTGGCAGGCGATCCCGGAGACTCTAATCTCGACCTTATCCGGAGAAAGATACTTCGAAGCCACGGGTTCAAGGAAGAGGATTATAAAGTAGAGATCATTGGCAGTTCCCCTAAACGTCTGGAGGCCTTTCTCCAAGGGAAGGTCGTTGCTGCGATGCTGACTCCACCCTCCACTGAAAAAGCCCTGTCTGCCGGAGGGGTGCTGCTGGCTAGGGCTGAGGATTACGTTCCAAACTGGCCCCTCACCTGCGGGTGGACGCTCCGCCAATGGCTCCAGGATCACAGGGAACTCGTGGTCCGTTTCATTCGTGCATGGGTCGCAGCCACCGATTGGCTCCTTCAGCCAGAGCACCGTGAGGAGACAGTACAGTTGATCATGGAGACGGAACATCTCAATCGGGAGAGGGCTGAGCACAGCTACACGACGGTGGTTCCGAAGGCACGGATCAATCCTGTGGCTTTACGTAAGGTCTTAGAGTTGCGGATCGAGATGGGTGTCTACAAGCCTCCTCATAGCCCATCTGAGCGTTTCTATGATTCAAGCTACTGGTGCGAGGCAACGGGACTTCCCGCTCCGGAACCAGCAGGCTCGCCTGGAGGGTCCTCTTAACCCCGATCCGAAATTAATCAGGCAAAGAAATTTTCCCTGATGAGCATCAGACCGCGACAAATACCTGTTTCAAGCATGAATCAGCAACTCACCTTTAGTGGTGTTGCAGACCGACGATCAAAATGCCGGCAACTGGTGTTCTAAGCCGCTCAACACCGGAAATGCCTCGATTGTTTTTTCGGATCGGGGTTAACTTTTTTCTCTCAGACTGGTGCATTATTCAATTCAAGTAACGACGGGAAGAAGAAGGTCGTGAAATACCGGCAACTCGGAACGGAAAAGCTCAGGGTCTCGGCCATAGGCCTGGGATGCCGCCCACTCACCGACCTTGACGGCGGAAAGAACGAGGCGCGTGCCAATCAAGTGATTCACAGAGCTATCGACCTCGGCATTACCCTGTTCGACACGGCCGACACCTACGCGATGGGCCTCAACGAGGAGCTCCTCGGCAAGTCAATCAAGGGAAAACGCGATCAGGTCGTGCTGGCCGACAAATTCGGGATCACCAAGAATAAACCCGAGGCGGAGGGTCGACCGGTCGATGGGCGGCCCGAATACGTGCGGGCCGCCTGTGAACAGTGTCTCAGGCGCCTCAACACCGATGTGATCGACATCTATTTCCTCCACCGGGTCGATCCGGAGGTCCCAATCGAAGAATCGGTGGGTGCTATGAAGAGGCTGGTTGAAGAGGGGAAGGTCCGCTATTTGGGGTTGTCAGAAGCCGCGCCGGAGTCGATCCGGCGGGCGAACACCGTTCATCCGATTGTTGTCTTACAGAGCGAATACTCCCTTTGGACCCGTAATTACGAGAAGGACAGTATACCGGCGTGCCGCGAGCTCGGCATTGGCTTAATGCCTTACTACCCCCTGGGACAAGGTTTTCTGTCAGGCTCGTTCCGCGGCGCCCACGAACTTGATCCCAGAGATAGCCGGAAGAAGATGCCTCGCTTCCAAGAGGAAAACATCGGCCACAATCTGGATTTACTCGCAAGGTTCAAGCAGATTGCAGACGATAATAGGTGCAGCGTGTCACAACTGGCGCTTGCATGGATCCTTGCCCAGGCCGATGACTTCGTGCCGATCCCTGGGACCACCAGTATTGCCCACCTGGAGGAAAATGCCGGCGCGGCAGACGTAGAACTGTCTGCCGAAGATCTAGCGCGCATCGAGAGGATATTTCCGCGCGAGGGAAGCGCAGCGGGGGCGCGCCTCACGAGAGAGCGGTTGGTAGGCCTAAACATCTAGACACGCTTGATGGCAGGGCTTGGAACAATAATAGTAAGGGGGTTTTCACAATGGAGTTCATCAATCTAAATCAGAAGATGACCGAGGCCGAAAAGGAAAGAAAGAGGAAGCTTAATCTCTTTGGAACTGACAGCTTTCGGTCTTGGATGCTCTATTTCCAACCTGGGGACGGCACAGACATGCACTACCACGTCTCTCCCGAGACCTTTCTGGTGATAGAAGGGAAAGCCTCGGTCAAGGGGATTCATGGAGAGGAGAGAATTATTGAAAAGAACGAGATCGTCTTCTTTGGGCCGAAAGACTACTATCAGCTCCCGAACGTGGGGAACAGTCCGCTCGTGCTTTTCGGGAACCGATCCGAGGCCTTTGGCGGACCTCACGTAAAGTATCAGGAAGCTAGAGAAGACTCAGCCGGGCGATAAAGAGCAACCAAGCGGAGTGCCGGGCGCCAGCCTTTAACTAGTGCCTCTTATTTACCGGAAGGCCGGCATCACCTCCTTGGCAAACAGGCGCATCGATTTCTTAGTCTCCTCGTGTGAAATGCCGCCGAAATTAAAGGTGGTAGTCAAGGTGTCAAAGTTGTAGTGACGCATCGAGTTGTTTAATATTTGGATACACTGATCCGGGTTGCCAAAGCGGTTTCGCCCGGAGGCCAGCATCCCCTCCCAGTCGTAGACCTTTGGGAGAGGCTTATCTTCCTTTCTGCCGATCCTTGAGATCTCGTCATATCTGCGAATGGCCGCCGTTGCCACCTCATGCGCCCGCTTGGCGATTTCGTCGACAAAGGTCCGGATGTGAAACTGACAATGGCGCTGGGCCGGGTCATGCCCGGCCGAGACCAATCCCTCACGCCATGCCTCTACCCCCACAGGCATGTCATCCGGAGCGTGCGGGTGGCCGACAGTCATGATGTCGTAGCCATGGCGTCCAGCCCAGCCCAAAGTTCCCGCTAAGGTCCCAACCACCCACACCGGCAGGAGTGGCTGCTGCACGGGCCTCGCCTCAAGTTTAAAGAAGATCCAATCCCCAGCTCGGTCAACGGCGGTATTAACCCCGATCCGAAATTATTCCGCTCGTGAAATAGCCCCTGATGAGCATCAGGCCTCGCCAAAGAGCTGCTTTTACCCCGTACCACAGAACGCCCTGTACGTAAGTGCAGGGATGAACCCCGTTCCAATTCCGTCGTGAGAAAACGATGCGTCCCCTATCCAGCACGGTTGGAACGGGGTGAATGTTCTGAAGTTCCCGAAGGGCAAGCCCTAAAGCCACGGACGTA
>JACZXR010000123.1 GCA_022571535.1 Deltaproteobacteria bacterium
CCGAAGATCATAATGTCGCTAATTGCTGCCATATGTTGCTCCAAACAGGGTATGCCTCGATTATTTTTTACGGATCGGGGTTAATTATCAACTCATAAAACCCTGAGAAGCCCCACCTTCTTCTCTACACCCGGATGCAGGCGACCCAGTGCCCGGGGCGGATCTCCCGGAGATCGGGCACCACCCCCTGGCACTCAGAGATGGCAATCGGGCAGCGAGGATGGAAGGCGCACCCCGACGGCGGGTTGAGGGGACTAGGCACCTCTCCTTTAAGCACGATACTCTCCCGCTTGGCCTCCACCAAAGGGTCCGGGATAGGGACAGCTGACAGAAGGGCTTTGGTATAGGGATGGAGTGGGTTTTCGTAGAGCTCCTGGCGATCGGCAAGCTCCACCACCTTCCCCAGATACATGACCGCTATCCGATCACTGATATGCCGCACCACGGAGAGGTCATGGGCTATGAAGAGATAGGTGAGGCCAAAGCTCTCCTGGAGCTCTTCGAGCAGGTTGATTATCTGAGCCTGGATCGAGACGTCCAGCGCCGAGACCGGTTCATCGCACACGATAAAGTTGGGCTCAAGGGCCAGAGCACGGGCGATCCCCACCCGCTGGCGTTGCCCGCCCGAGAGCTCATGGGGGTAGCGGTTGCCATGGACTGGCAGGAGCCCGACGAAGTTCAGCAGCTCGGCCACTCGCTGGGCGCGGGCGCCCTGGCTCGGCAGGATCCTGTGCACCTTGAGCGGCTCACCGATGATCTGGCCGATGGTCATGCGTGGGTTGAGCGACGAGTACGGATCCTGGAAGATGACCTGCATGCGCCGTCGGATTTTCCTGAGCGCCATCTCTTCGATCTGGGTGAGACTCTGGCCATCGTAGTGGACTTGTCCGGAGGTGGGCTGTTCGAGCTGAAGGATGCAACGTCCCGTCGTCGTCTTTCCGCATCCAGACTCACCGACAAGCCCGAGGGTCTCGCCTCTGGCAATGTCAAAGCTGACCCCGTCCACAGCCCGGATAAGACCCCAAGCGCCAAATAGGGTCGCGGTCCGAACCGGGTAGTGCTTGACCAGATCCCGGACCTCAAGCAGAGGACGGTCTGCCTCTCCGGCCTGACCGGCGTGAGGTGCGGGTGGTTCTGCCTGCAGGCTCGGTTGTGTCGGAAATTCCGTCAAGTCTTTACCTCGGCCTCAAGTTTATCAGCGACCCAGCATGCGGATAAATGGCCCGTGGTGCCGACCGGCTCCAGAGGAGGAACCTCCCGAGTACAACGGTCAATCTTGTAAACGCACCGTGGGGCGAAGGCACAGCCGGCCGGCAGCCGTGTCAGGTCCGGCGGCTGTCCGTCAATGGGGACGAGCTTGGACTTGCGCGGCTCATCCAGGCGGGGCACCGAACGGAGCAGACCAAGGGTGTAAGGGTGGCGAGGGCTGGCGTAGACCTCGCGCGCCGTCCCCTGCTCGATCATCTTTCCAGCGTACATGACGTTGACCCGATCAGCATAGCGCGCGACCACGCCCAGATTATGAGTGATGATTACCAAGGCGACGCCGAGCCGGCGGGAGAGGTCTTTTATCAGCTCGAGAATCTGGGCCTGGATCGTAACGTCCAGCGCCGTGGTGGGCTCGTCGGCCATGATAAGTGAAGGACCGCAGGATAGGGCCATGGCAATCATCATCCGCTGCCGCATGCCGCCGCTGAACTGGTGGGGATACTGCGCCAGCCGCCGCTCGGAATCAGGGATTCCCACCATCGCCAGTAGCTCTACGGACCGCCGCAGGGCCTGTCTGGCGGTCATCCCGAGATGGATTTCCAGCCCCTCTGTGAGCTGGCGGCCAATGGAGAGGACCGGGTTTAGCGAAGTCATCGGCTCCTGGAAAACCATGGCGATTTCCCTGCCACGGTGTCGCCGCATCGACTCCTCGTCCAGCTTCAGCAGGTCCTGCCCCTTGAAGAGGATCTGCCCATCCACAATCCGTCCAGCCGGGGCGGCCACCAGGCGCATGACGCTCAGCGCGCTCACCGTCTTCCCACACCCGCTTTCGCCGACAAGGGCCACCGTCTCGCCTTCGCTGACACTATAAGACACTCCATCCACAGCCTTCACAACTCCCTGGGAAGTATAAAAATAGGTCTTGAGACCGCGCACCTCTAACACACTAGTCATCGGACATAGATCTCCCGGGTGATCTTGATTTGGAAAACAGACATAATCCCCAAGACTCGTGCCGGAATCGTATAGAACTCGGCGTGGGAAAGCAACTTCACTTTAAGGTCCTTTTTACGGGATTCCGGGGAGTTGGGTCCGGTATCCTAACAACTTATCGACAACGACAACCGAGGAGAACTGGAATTGCCAACTGGGGAGAAAGGTCTTGACAATTGCTTTACTCCTCAATAGTTTACATAGAAATATTTTAGGTTCATAGGAACCTCTCGAAACAATCGTTATAGCACTCTGGCAGGTTCAAGGGAGGAAGGTATGAAGCTTCTTTTTGTTACCCCCCCGATGGGGAATTGGGCTCCTTGGGGAGAGCGTCACATCGCATCCAACGCACTCCATGCACAACTGGCCGCTTTCATCCGTGAAAAGAAGTCAGCTGAGGTGGCGGTGCTCGACTGCCGGGCACTTGGGCTAGATATCAACCAGATGATGGATGAGATCAAAAGCAGGGACCCGGATGCAGTTTTCTTCGGAAGCCTCATCCCCGGGGCTGGCGGGGCAGCACAGCTCAGCCGTTTCCATGAGGCCATGAAGCAGATCAAAAGAGATCTACCGGAGGTAGTTACTGTGGGTGGGGGGTTGATGTACACAGCGATTCCCAAGGAGATCATGGAAGAGAATCCGGAGATCGATTTCGTAATCGTCAGTGTATTCGGTGACTGCGAGTACACCCTGGCGGAGCTCCTGGAGGAGTTAAAGAATCCGGCGCCCAAGCTGAGCGAGATCAACGGACTCGTCTATCGGAAAAATGGAGAGATCGTCCTCAACCCGAAAAGAGAACTCATCGCAAACCTAGACGAGCTCCCCATGCCGGCCTATGACCTCTTTCCCATGGAGCGCTATTACGGCTACTCCGTTATCCCCAACTACAACGAGGCTTTAACCTCGCGTGGTTGTGAAGGGGCGTGCCATTTCTGTTATGAATGGTGGCTCGTCGATCCGCGCAGCCCGCGCGATTTCACTTCTCACCGTACCCGCGGGGGCAAGAAGGTAGCCGAAGAGATGGAGATCCTCAGCAAACAGTACGGGATCAAGGCCCTCACCTTCATGGACGACGACTTCAACTCCGACCGGCAAAAGATGGTTGACCTGGTGGAGGAGCTCGAAAGGAAAAAACTGGATCTCCAGTGGTTCATCCTCGGGCGGGCACAGAACTTCATCCGCGATGCAGACCTGATTCCCCGGCTGCGGAAGGTTGGGATGTATCAGGTGCTGATCGGGATTGACGGCGGAACCGACGAGGAGATCGCGGAGGCACGCAAGGGGCCGATGAAGGTCGGAGTCAAGGAGCTACGGGAACTGGTCGGCTACCTCCGCCAGAACGACATCTCTACCATCGGTACCTATATCAACGGATTCTGGGAAGACGACGAGGCCAAGATCCGGCAGCGCGTTCGCGCCGTCGATGAGATCGATACGGACCTTGTGATGATCCAAGTCCTCAATCCCATCCCAGGCTCTCCCATATGGAAGCGAGCAGTTAAGGAAAATGTCATCGAGGTGAAAGACCTGAGCCTGTGGGATCTAGAGCACTGTGTCATGCCGACGAAGCATCTGACCCGGCAGCAGCTAGGCGAACTGACCGGCTGGGCCTTTAAGGATTTTTACAGCAAGCCGGGGCGAATCGAGCGCATCTTGAACCGCTACACAAGTCCTTACGTCCGCATGAAATTTCTCTCCTTCAAGGAGAACGCCGCCAAATTTGAAAAGGGCGCTGCGGAAGACGCCCGGGCAGTATAACTCCAAAAAGATGGAACAGGAGGGGACCCTCAGCCTGACCGGCAAGGTAATCCTGATTACAGGTGCGAGCCGGGGTATTGGTGCGTCTGCCGCCAAAAGGATGGCCCGCTCGGGGGCCTCCGTGGTGATCAACTACCATCTGCGGCGCGATCGGGCCCTGGAGGTGCTCCAAGAGGTGGAAAGAGAGGGGGGAAGGGGAATGGTTTTTCAGGCGGACGTTACAGAAATTAAACAGGTGGAAGAGATGGGCGGGGCCATCGGGAAAAAATTTGGCTCCGTCGATGTCTTGGTGAACAACGCCTATTTCCCCTTTGAGGTCAACCCCATTCATCAGATCTCGCTGGAGGGCCTTAAGGAGGCAATGGATCGGGAACTCTCTGCTCTCCACAACTGCACGCGGGTTTTCCTTCCTGGGATGTTAGAAAGAAAGAAAGGAAAGTTCATCATTATCAGCAGCCGCGTAGCTCAACAACCCCTCCCCCGGCTGGGTGCCTATGCCGCGGCCAAGGCCGCGCTGGAGGCGATGGCCAACACGATGGCCATCGAATTGGGACCCCTTGGGGTTACGGTTAACGTCGTCAACCCCGCCCTTACCCTGACCGATGCCTCCGCCATCATGCCTGAGGAATTTAGAGAGAGGGTGCGAAAAACTAGACCCTTGCAAAAACACCTCTATCCTGAAGATATAGCGGGGACCATTTCCTTTCTAGCCAGCGATGACGCCGATATGATGACCGGGACCCATATTCTGGTCACGGGCGGCAGCCACCTTCAGCTCTAGTGCATGCTCTCCTTGGATCAGATCGTTGAGAAATTAAAAGAGATCGCCGGCCCACGCTTTGTCTCTACCAACCCCATCGACAAGATCAACTACCAACACACTCTCGCCTACGGGGCCTACAAGGCGCTTCCCGATGTAATCGTCCTCGTAGAATCCGATGAAAATGGCTGCCACCCCCTGGGAAGGCTCTTGAGGTTTGCCAACGAACACAGGGTTCCAATCGTGGCCAAGGGTGGCGTGGGTATGGGGATCAGCTCTCCGCTAAAAGGAGGGATCCTTTTAGATATGCTCGGGATGGATAAAATCCTGGAGGTTAATCCCACACTCCAATACGTCATCGCCGAAGGGGGAGCCAGTGTTTACGCCATCCATCACGCCCTGAGGCAGCATGGCCTGATGCTACCTAACTATGGGACCTATGGACCATCCGTCATCATCGGGGCCATGGTGACCAAGGGCGGTATTGGGTATGGCATGACACGATACGGCTGGATAGCCGACATGGTCATAGGTCTCGAGGTTGTTCTCCCCGGCGGTGAGACCGTCCGGCTGGGCGCCCTAGCCAATGATGGGACAGAATTTGGACCCTTTCAGAAATGGGTCCACATCCCCGACCTTCTTGGCCTCTTCACTCTGTCAGCCGGATCGCTGGGGATCATCAGCAAGGTTTGCCTCCGTGCCATAGAGGGGAAAAGGGAGTGGCTCCACGACTACTGCTACGGCTTTCGCCGAGAGCAGCTTGAGAATGTCCAAGAGGCCCTCCTCCAACTCGTCAAAGGCGAGGTCGTTTACGACATCCATTTTACCGACCACTGGCAGTACTTTTGGCCCATGGAGGAAGGTCTGTACGATAAAAAGCAAATTCCTGAAGAGGCCTGGTTCTTTTTAAAGACGATCCTCTTTGCCCGTGACCAGGAGGAGCTGGCTTACAAAGAGAAAAGAATGAAAGCAATCTATGAAGGGCAGGGAGGATTCGAGATCAGGGAAATCGCCGAAAAGGGCATGGGGGCCAGGGCACAGGAGCACGGACTGCACGGTTGGCCGGACTTCCACATCATGGGACCGGACGGCTGGTGCAGCTCAGTGGTTCGTCATACCGGTATGTTTGCTGTCGTCTCCTTGATGTATCCCATCACGTTTTTAAAGCTGATGTACGATTTCGACGAAGAGGCCAAGAGAGAGTGTGGGCTATGGGACCCGGAGCATTCTCCCCAGCACGATAGTTACGTCACACGCGACCTGGCGATCAAGGAGGAGACCTTCGTTTTTTACAATCCCTACGATGACGAGGACGTGGCAAGGTTGCGCCAGTGGATGGGCAAGATACAGGAGTTCAGCAACAAAAAGGGAGTCGTGTGGACCGCCCCGACGCTCAGCACCAAGGGACCTTATCCTTACGAGCGCCTGGGTAATGCTTACGATTTGGTCAAACAGATCAAGCAGTTCATCGACCCCAACAATATCTTAAATCCTGGAGCATTGGTCTAAAGGAGCAAATAACCATGGCAACAAAGCAAAAAGATTACTTTGGGGAAAAACTATCCCCCAAAGAGGCAGAGGCAGTCGTCGCGGATCTACGAGAGACGATGCTGGGACTGGTGGACCGGTGGCTTATTAAAGGCCGATTCCACAGAGAACTCGGTCAGGGAACACTGCCCATGGAGGCCATCCGTGTCTTCTGGCAGAACTGGTACGGCTTTGTCGCCGAGATCAACAATCTGCACGGCTGTGCCTACCAGCGCCACCTCCCCTTTTTCAAGCGCCACCCGGAACTCCAGGGCCATTTCGCCAATCACGTGGCCGATGAAATGATCCATCCCAAGCCTCCTGGACACATCCGCATCGTTTTAGAGCAGGGGCGGATCTTTGGACTCAAAGACGAAGAGATGATCGACTATGAGATGCTCCCCGAATGCCGAGCCTTCTTGGAGTACTACCGGGGAGTTCTTTACGAGGGTACCATGGCTGAATGGTGGGCTTCTTTTTGTGTGGAAGAGGGAGTAGGCCACTGGGCACGATTCTTTGGAAATGCGTTACGGAATGCCTACAACATGACTGATCAGCAGATTGTCTACTTTACCGTTCATTCTGAAGCGGACCTTGAAGAGCATGGCGAGGGAGTTATGGGTCACGCAGACTTG
>JACZXR010000124.1 GCA_022571535.1 Deltaproteobacteria bacterium
ACACCAGTTACCGGCATTTTGATCGTCGGTCTACAACTACACTAAAGGTGAGTTGCTGATTCATGCTTGAAACAGGTATTTGTCGCAGTCTGATGCTCATCAGGGAAGATTTCTTTGACTGATTAATTTCGGATCGGGGTTAATCATTAAGGAGTGAAATTTACTACGGACCCATTGCTGAAGGTGATTGTAAAAGGAATACCTGTAATATCGTTCTTGAACTTTTTCATCTCTATTTTCGCTTCAGTGCCGGAGAGGACAATATCTGGAAGCAGAACCGAAGACGCATCAACAAAAACTCTCAACGGTCCAACTCCACTGGCTGCAGCAATAGTAGCAGAGGGACTGAAGGATGCAATGTCGTCACTAAAAAATTTCCCATCAGCCACTTTAGTTCCATCAACAAATATTTGTTTGTACTCCTTCGGGTCAGAATAGACAGCCTTAAGATTTGTCAGAACGAGGTCGCTCCCGGAAAAGTTACTAACCCTGAACTCAAAATCCTTCCCTTTCCCGCCAAGTTTCACCGACCCGGAAACCAGAGCAAGACCTGCCCCCCCGGGCGTGACGCTACGCGCCCCAAAGGGAACCGATGTGAAAGCAAAGTTGCCATTGGAATCGGTCGTAGCGGTAACCGCGCTCAAGCTGCCGTTGGAGGAAAAATTCAGGTCCACGCTGACGCCGGACGCGCCCTCCCCGCTAGAGCTCGCAATCCTTCCTCGGACGGTACCTTCTGTCTCGTTCTTCAGGATCTCAATCACGATATCATCCGCTGTACCGAAGGTCCCGTCCGGACCCGCAGAGGTTATCTTTCCATCTGCCAGCTCCCCATTACCATTGGTAAAATCAACATCGGAATACAGGTACGCATTACCCAGCTGATCGTTTTTAAAATCCTCCGGCTCTTCCCCCGCAAAGCTCCCCGTGATGTACGGCCCGTTCCAACCCGCACCTGCCTGTTTGGCGCCGTCAAAAGTAAAGGCAGGCAGTGCTCCTTTAGCCAAGATCTCATCCAGATTTGCCGGCAACCTCCCGATATCCCCCAAAAACGCGAAATCGGACCGAACATTACCACGGAGCTTGTCGGGGTTTCCTATCATTGCCTCCTTGAGATTCAGCATCTCATCCCTGGTTCCTTCTTCAGCAGTGACTTGAAAAATCCTCAAGGCCGCAGGGACGGCGAGAGCGACGAGGATTGACAACACCGCGAGGACAACGATCACCTCTACAAGGGTAAATCCTCTGCGACCATTGATGACTTGCATGGCCTTGCTAATAGGATTCAGCGTCTAGCCTTCTGCTTTTGGCAAATGACTGATGGCTGAAAACTAACTGCGCTCCCGTTTGACAAGCACAAACGACTTATGTCAGGTTTAATCATCACGTGACCTTCGAAAAACAGCAAGGACAGGCTCACCTCAGAATCATCGGTCTCTTTGCGCTCATCGGGCTTGTAACGTCTGTCATAGTCTTTCTTCGTTACGATTCCCCTTTAGCTATCGACCCGATCCTAATCTTCCTCCTCGTTGCTTATCCCTTCCTGATCGGCACGGCCGTCTATTTTTATCTGCAAAACAAAAAGACCACAGCCACCCTGCAAGAGGAGTATTACATCAAATGGTATCTCCAGAGTTTCGCTAAGGTCTGCCTTACCGAGAATGATATCCAAATAATCCGTGAGGAACTAACCAGCAGTATTCTCCGATTGATCAGACCAGCTCTGCTCAACGTCTACGAGCTGAACCCGGAAACCAATCGGCTTGAGATTGTCCATCAAGGCGGGATCAAAAACCTCCCGGATACAGCCACTCAGGGCTACGCCTTTGGCGAGGGCATCCCCGGATGGGTCATGCAAAACCAAAATACCGTTATTCTCGCAGACATTGCAAAAGAGCAGTATATTCAGATCGATCCCTGGGCTAAGGCCATGGGCTTCCGCTCTTATGCCGCAGTCCCTGTTGCCGTCAGGGGAGAGGCCGTCGGGATCATCGCCATGTACTCCCTGGAACCCGACTTTTTTCACGACTCGAACTTACTTATCACCCAACTTGCGGCTCAACTCTATGGGCTCGGCTTGGCCAGCAGATCCAGTGAATAGCAAACCGCTGAAAGCTAAAAACTATAAACATGAGATACAGGGAGGCCCCACCTTTTGTCCCAGCTTTGTTGGCTTTTCGCCACTCGCTAATCTTTCAATAGTTTCTTTATCGCTGCACCCAACTCCCGGTGCGTGAATGGCTTGGCAATATAATCATCGCAGCCAGCCTGGATGCATTTTTCCCTGTCCCCGGGCAATGCTCGTGCGGTCGCAGCCAGGATAGGAATGTTCTTGGTCTTTGGGTTGTTTCGAATCAAGGCGGTCGCCTCAAGCCCATCCATCTTGGGTAGAGAGATATCCATGAGGATTAAGTCTGGCAGGTAAGTAGAAGACATGTCCACCGCTTTCTGGCCGTTATCTGCAACGGTAGAGTCATAGCCGAGAAACTCAAGCTCTGTCTGGATAATGTCGACGGTTGCTGGATTATCTTCGACTAGCAAAATCTTTCTCTTCATCCGGAGCCTTTCCATCCGAGGTGAGTCAGTTTACCACATCATCACCCTTGAAGCCACCAAAACCCCATGGCCTTAACGGGTAGGCTACAGGTCAATGCGAGGCTTACGTGCCATATCTTCGATGATATCCCTATATTTCTCCGTAACAATTTTCCTTCGCAGTTTAAGCGTCGGAGTCAGCTCCCCCGTTTCCAGTGCAAAATCGTAGGGCAGGATGCGAAAGTCTCTTACCGTATCGAAAGTGGCCAGACTCTTATTTTTCAGGCGAATCCTTTCTCGTACTAGGGATATGACTCGAGGATCAAGCGCGGCCTCTTCCGGGCCGCGCAACTCAATCTCTTCCCGCTCGGCCCACTGCATTAACTGGACTTGATCAAGAGTGATCAAGGCCAGAAGATGGCTGCTGCGATCGCCCAGCACCATCACCTGACTGATTAGGGGATCTGTCTTCAAAAGATTCTCGACCATCTGAGGCGCCACATTTTTGCCCCCCGAGGTCACAATGAGGTCTTTCTTTCGATCCGTAATCCGAAGAAATCCTTCCTGGTCGATTTCGCCTACGTCCCCAGTATAAAACCAACCGTCAGAACCCAGAACCTCCTGTGTACCTTTCGAGTCCCGGTAATAACCTTTAAAGACACTGGGCCCTCGAAGTAAAATCTCCCCGTCTGACGCTATTCGACACTCTACTCCATCTAGCGGCAATCCCACTGTGCCAAACTTGAAGCGGTCTGCTCGATTGACGTGCGACACTGTTGAGGTCTCAGTTAATCCGTATCCCTCAAGAATCTTGATTCCCAGGGAGTGAAAAAATTCGGCAATCTCCGGGGACAGAGGTGCCCCACCAGAAATAGCCCATCGCAAGCGCCCCCCAAAAGACTGGTGAACTTTGGAAAAGACCAAAAGGTAGGCCAAATAACGAGCTACGCCGAGGCTCCACGAAACTCTTATCCCTTTCCTTTCACATTGACTGAACCGTCTGCCAACGGAAATTGCCCAGCGAAATAAAGACCGGCGAAACAGGCCGCCCATCGCGATCCTTGATCTGATCCGGCTGTAGGCATTTTCGTATATCCTCGGAACTGAGAATAAAAGCGTAGGCCTTATGACCAAGAGGTCCCTTGCGACTGTTTCGATAGATCGGGCGAAACCGCAGGTGTACCCCATGGCCACTACCATAAAATGCTCCAAGCGGCCGAAGGAATGGGCAAAGGGCAGAAACTGAAGGACGACCTCCTGATCCGAAGATGGGATAGCCGACCCTGAGGCCTCAACCATAAAGAGATAATGACCATGAGTGGTGAGCACACCTTTTGGTTCTCCTGATGTCCCGGAGGTATAAATGATAGTGAGTTCGTCCTCGGGGCGGAGGGAAGTAACCAGCCGATCGAACAGATCTCCGTTCACCTCGGCGGACCGTCTACCCATCTCCCGCAGCTGATCCAGGGAAAGCACCCCCTGCTCCGGTGCAGAGACGGGGTCTTCCGTTGGCTCGATCAAAATCACCTCTTTCAGGAGGCGAAATGCGGGGTGATGAGAGTCTACTTTCGCTATCCGCTCAGCAGTATCCACAAAGAGCACCGTAGATTCGGAATTATCCAGTATACGGCCCACTTCGTCGGCGGTACTTGTGGGATAGAGAGGGACCGTCAAGGCCCCGATGCATATGTTGGCCCAATCAATTAGGCTCCACTCTACTCGATTGGCCGAAAAGATGCCTACCCGATCTCCTTTCTTGACCCCTAGCGACACCAACCCGAGGGCAATTTCGCGGACTTGGCTTAAGGCTTCTCGCCAACTGTAAGAATACCAGTCATTGCCCCTGGCAAAACGGTAAAGGACCCGATCTCCATACCGATTGACCTGGGATACAAACATCTCGGCCATGCTTTGATAAGACACGCCCAGAGTATATCATAGGAATTATAATTTATGGAAAATCTCCCTTAATTCAATTGTAAAATGTAGAATGTCGCCACCTGCTGCACCACTGGCGAATGACCAATAGGCATTGACTGTCCACCCAATGAAAGTCATAGGACTAACTGGCGGGATTGCTACGGGTAAGAGCTCAGTAGCATCTCTGCTCCGCGAGTTTGGGGCAAAGATCGTTGACGCCGATCAGATCGCACGCGAAATTGTGCGGCCTGGACAATCCGCATGGCAAGGTATCGTTGACGCCTTCGGACCACAAATCCTCAATGCGGACAAAACCATTGATCGAGATAAACTTAGAAAAATCATATTCAAGGACAATGAAGCTAGGAGGATACTCGAGACAATTACCCATCCGCAAATCAGAAGGCTGGCCCAAGAGAAGATAAAAAAGTTAGCCTCCGAGGGAGCAGGAATTACCGTTTATGAGGCCCCCCTGCTCTACGAGAACAGAGTCCACCTCTGGGTACGCCCCGTGATTCTTGTGGTCTGCGATCTAGAGACTCAAAAAACAAGGCTTCGCGAGAGGGATGGGTTGAGCGTAAAGGAGATTGAACAGCACCTCAAGGCTCAGATGCCGCTAGAGGCAAAGAGACAACTTGCCGACATTATCATCGAGAATATCGGTGATCTAGAAGACCTCCGAAAACAAGTTAAAGAGGTATGGGAAAAGATCACGACTATTTCACACGCTCCAGGTACTTCCCCTCCGACGGGTCCACGCGGACCCGATCGCCAATCTGAATAAAAGGTGGAACCATAATCGTGACTCCGGTTTCAAGCTTAGCTGGCTTGTAGGACGATGTTGCCGTAGCACCCTTCAGCACAGGTTCCGTCTCTACAACCTCAAGTTCCACGAATGACGGCGGATTAATCCCTATCGGCTTTCCCTCAAAAAACTCCATTTCCACGACTTGATTGGGAAGAAGGTAGGACAAGAAATCCCCGAGCTGCTCATCCGTTAACGTGGTTTGCTCATAGGTTTCCGTATCCATAAAATTGTGAATTTCATTCTCCTCATAGAGGTACTGCATCATGCGGGTATCCAAAATGGCCTGCTCAATGCGGTCCTCAGACCGGAACCTATGCTCTGCTCCTAATCCAGTCTTGACATTCTTGAACTTGGTCTGTACCAACCCTCGCTTGTTGCCTGGAGTAATGTGCATAACCGAAGTCACACGGTAAAGGTCCCCATTACGGACAATAATCATCCCCACCCTGAGCTGTGTGGCGCTAATCATCAATCCTCTCCACTTTCGCTAACAATCAAAAACCACTGAAAAATCAGTGTGCGAACGAACCGTCTTTGACAATTTGCGATTTACAATAATCAGGCATAAAGGCCCCGCCAAAGCATTGCCTGAGATACCCGGCGAATCCCGATCATCAGCGCGGCCAGCCGCATATTCACATGCTCCTTCTGGCTCATTCTAAGGACTTCATGAAATGTTCGGGTCAAGATATCCCTGAGCTTCCTGTTTACTTCATCCTCAACCCAAAAGAAGTTTTGCAGATCCTGCACCCACTCAAAATAGGACACGATGACCCCACCCGCATTCGCCAGGATGTCCGGGATGACAAAGATTCCTCTTTCTCTAAGGATCTCATCGGCCTCGAGGGTGGTGGGACCATTGGCTCCCTCGGCCACAAGCCGACAATCTATACTGCCCGCATTATCGGCCGTGATTTGCATCTCACCTGCTGCGGGAATCAGGATGTCGCATTTTAGTTTGAAAAGATCACCACCGGAGATCTTTTCAGCCTCTGAAAATCCCTCTAGCCTCCGGTTCCTTACCTTATATGAGATCAGATCATCGACAGGCAGCCCTTTGTCATTCCGGAACCCGCCGGATCGATCGCTGACAGCTACGATCTTGACTCCCAAGTTGGCCAGATCCCTGGCCGTCACGCTACCCACATTGCCGAAGCCCTGGACAACAGCACTGCACCGCTGGAGGTCAAGTCCTACATGCTTTGCCGCCTCTACAATCGTGTAGACCACCCCTCGACCCGTGGCGTCTCTTCTCCCGAGGGTACCCCCTATGCTTACAGGCTTCCCCGTTACGACACCGGGAACCGCATGACCCTTGTGCTGGCTGTAGGTGTCCATAATCCAAGCCATCACCTGTTCGTCGGTGCCCATGTCCGGGGCAGGTATGTCCACCTCAGGACCGATAAAATCCAAGATCTCGGCTGTGTAGCGTCGGGTCATACCCTGGATCTCATTGCGGGAAAGCTCTCTGGGATCACAGGCAATTCCCCCTTTTGCCCCACCCAAGGGCAAACCGACCAGGGAGCACTTCCATGTCATCCACATTGCCAGGGCTGAGACCTCTCCCAGATTCACGTCGGGATGGTAGCGTATCCCTCCCTTAAATGGCCCAAGGGTATC
>JACZXR010000125.1 GCA_022571535.1 Deltaproteobacteria bacterium
AAGATGCCTCTTTACCCCGTGCCACAGAACGCCCCGTGCGTAAGCGCGGGGATGAACCCCGATCCAACTCCGTCGTGATAAAACGATGCGTCCCCATTCCAACACGGTTGGAGCGAGGTGAATGTTCCGACCTCCCTGTAAGGGCAGCGCCCCAAAGCCACGGACGTAAGTCCGTGGTACGGGGTTTACTTTGGAGAATAGTATTCCTGCTTTGGAGAATAGTGGTCCTGCTTGGGAAGATCCGTCGATATAACTGGAGTTATCGGGGCGGTGAGTACGCTCGACTCCCTTGTGGGTGAGATGATTGTTGACTGGTCGTTTTTGGGTTCAGTTGCCCCTATATCCTTTACAGCCTGCTCGGCCTCGCCCTCGGTGATATTCTGTCGCCCTTCTTTTTTTAAGGCTAGGCCAGGATCTGATTCCTCTACGATTTTGTCAGCATCGGCCTGGGTAACGGTGTCTTGTCTGACCTGGATTCCAGTCGCCGCGCTACCCTCAATGGTGATCCGTGCAAGGGGGGTAAGAGAAATAGGGGGTCGCCCTGCAGGAATGACAAAGGCGGAGCCCTCGATGAGAATAAAGATGCTTTGGGCCAAGGCAACATTGTATTGGGCAAAGATGGTCGTCCCACGAATACCTGCAATGGCGTTGGGTGTGCGAATGTGGATTTCATCTCCCGGGCTTAAGAGCTTGTGAAGCACGTTAACAAGAATGCTGCCTGAGGACAGGTCATGAATGGATCGACTGGCGCCGCTGGGAAGTAATTCCTCGTGGACTTTGAGACGAGAAAGCTCACGCACTGTGACAGTACTTTTGCCACCAAAGAGGATCCTAGCCAGAGCTCTCGCTCGGGTATCAATGGTATCGCGTAGTACGAGGTTGTCTCTAAAACGTAGAACGTTCTGATCGCCCTCGCGGGTCAACTGCGCCTGGCCCTTGAGAGCTGTCACAACACCTACCGATTGTTGAGATGAAACAAGGCCTGGGATGATCAGGGACAAAGAGAGGACAAGACTGCACATTCCAGGTGTGTGGTTTTTCAGAGATAATCTCAACATGTATTCTCACCTCATTTAGTTTTGCCTTCTTTAATCGTACAGAGATTCTTCTCCCCTAGCAATGTTCTGATCAATCGCCCTCCGCAAGAAGTCCCGATAAGGTCTACAACACTGATTTTCGGATTAAATTAAGCCCGATAAGAAGCAAACCCGAGAAGATGCATTTGCGAAAGACTGCTTGTGAAACCCGGTCGCGTACCCATTTACCGATAGCCATTCCAGCAAGTGCCGGCACGATGGCAAAAATGGAAAACAAGAGAACCTCGGAGTCGAGGGCATTTTGGTCGATCAGCACACCGATCCAGATCACGGTTGAAATAACGCCTGTGAAGGCTGTGGCCTGAATGAACCTGTCTTTGTCGAGACCGAGTGCTTGGAAATAGGCGATCGTGAGGAGGTGGAGAGTCCCCGTTGCCCCGGTCAGCGTGCCCGAGACAAAACCAATTACAGGGGAAAGCACCGATTCGTGCCGAGCAGAGATGCTGACCGTTACTCTGAGAAAGTTCATCAGTGCAAAAGTGCACAGGACGACGCCAAGGGCCGTCGTCAGGATAAGCGGGTTGACATGAAACAAGGCTATCGTGCCCAGCCAAATACCAACACATCCAGTTGCGTTTAAAATCCATAACCGACGTATCATACCCACGACGTTTCCTCCCTGATATGCCTGCAAGAGATTAGAAACGAGCGCCGGGATAACCATGAGTGGAATCAGTTCGCGCAAACCAAGCACGTTGCTCAGGATTGCAAGTGGCACGGTCATCTGGCCGATACCGACGGCACCTTTGGAAATCCCACCAATCAGGAAGGAGGCGAAAATGAGTGTGATCAGGGAGGCGCCCAAGTGCTTATAGGAAAAATGATAGGAATTTGCTTTGAGGTGCAGCTGACAAAAACCCGAGAATTTCCGAAACGGCCACCCGTCAGTCCGCCTTCAAAGGCACCAGGCGGCAGCTGAAGAGAGACTACCCGATTATTGTAATATCCTCAACCTGACCCCATACCCGAGCTAACTTCCCCATTTGAAATTTCGTAGAAACAGGAAAACCAATCAGGGATCTTTGGAAATCTTCGGGCAGAAATGCCTTATAGGGCATATTTGCCTATAACGGAGGGGGAGATTCATCTCCCTCTTACGTTCATTAATATTCCACCTTGTTCCCGATTGTTCCCTCAATTCACTTCGAGAAGAAGACCGTTGGCCAATGCTCAACTGGCATGATTGATGCGATGCCTAAAACTAAACCTAAAATGTTTCCCCTTTTCCCCGTCACTGATTGTGAAAGGTAAATCAAGTATGAGATTAAAAGATTTCATTTCCCTCGGATCTTTCGCCATTTTTCTTGCGATGGTCCTTGGGGCACAGACGACCAACGCGGCCCTGATCTTTGAACATCCCAATCCTCAGGCAGGGGCTAACTTCGGCGCGGCCATAGCAGAGGTCGGTGATGTCAACGGAGATGGGATTCCCGATCTTCTAGTCGGTGCACCGTTGCAAGACGTCGATGGCAGGACCGACCAAGGCCAGGCCTTTGTAATCAGCGGTGACGACGGCATGCTCCTCTTCACCCTAGACAATCCGACCCCCCAGGCAGGCGCACAGTTCGGCAGCGCGCTGGCCCGCACTGGCGATATCGACAGGGATGGTAAGCTCGATTTTCTGGTCAGTGCACCAGGGCAAGATGTGGGTCTTTGCGGAAAATTTGTTGGTACCAGCGGTTGCAGCGTCGGCCAGGCCTTTGTCTTTAGCGGTTCAGATGGCAGCCTGCTTCTTACTCTTAACCATCCCACGCCTGGAGCGGGGAGCTTCTTCGGTTCCGCGGTTGCCTCGGCCGGCGACTTGACTGGCGACTCGATCCCTGAACTGATCGTAGGTGCGCCCGGACAGAGCATTGGAGTCTTTGTCCCAAGCCAGGCCTTCGTCTTCAATGGTAAAACTGGCACCCTTCTCTTAACCCTCAACGATCCTAATCGTCCCGAGATCGAATCCCTAATTGGACTGACCTTTGGCTCGGTCGTTGCCTCGGCTGGTGATCTGGGAGGTACAGAGACACTCGATATAATTGTTGGTGACGCGCAGCAGGATGTTGGAGGGAACACAGATCAGGGGCAGATTTCAGTATTCAGCGGCGACAACGGGTACCTGCAACTTACTCTGAATCATCCAGCCCCACAGGCAAATGCCCTTTTCGGTGCCTCTGCGGCGTCGATCGGAGATGTCAATGACGATACAGTTCCAGACCTCATCGTGGGTGCCCCGGGACAGAATGTGGCAGGAAATCCCGGTCAAGGTCAAGCCTACATCTTCAGCGGTGACAACGCCGAACTGCTTTTTACCCTCGATAATCCAACGCCATTGGCATACGCGGACTTCGGCTTCGCCGTCGCCTCGGTGGGTGACGTCAACGACGATGCAATTCCGGACCTTATCGTGGGTGCCCCGGGACAAAAAGTAGGGGAAAATTCCGGACAAGGACAGGCCTATGTTTTCAGTGGCGCCGACGGCTCTTTGCTCTTTACCCTCGATAACCCAACGCCGCAGGCATATGCGGACTTTGGCTTCGCCGTCGTCTCAGGCGGCGATTTAGACGGAGATGGGATCCCAGACCCCGTCATAGGGGCGCCGTTCCAAGACGTGGGGCCAAATCCGCTCCAGGGACAACTCTCTTCACCTGCTGCCGACGAGGCACTGATCCCGGACGGGGGAACAGAACCGCCGGTCACCGAAGGTCCGGATCTTGTCGGTGCATTTACCAAAGTAGAGCGCAAGACGAGCAGTAAGGGCGACTCTCTGAGCTTCACCCTTTCGGTCACGAACACTGGTAATAAAGCAACCAGCGAAGGGTTCACGGTGGACTTCTATCTGTCGGAAGACAGTATCCTCGATATCTTTGACAAGCTGGTCTTCAGTAAGACCATCAAGGTCAAAGGCACCAAGGGAACGATTCAACCCGGAAACAGCATTAATATCTCGAAGACCCTCAAGGAATCGGGGCAAGGAAAACTCCTCATAGCATTCGTCGATTCCAAAACAACCATCACGGAGACCAACGAGGAAAACAACATCACGGTGGAAGCGCCACTGGGAGAAGCGTCACCGGCGGGAGAACCACTGGCAGAAGAACCTCCGCCGGAAGAACCGACGACTACGGATATTTGCACGACAAAGATACAGGCAATCACGCTCAAGTACACCGGACCCGACATCTCAGGGGCGACTGTGTTGATCACCGCAGATAAGTTAAAGAAGACAACGGTCGTATTTGGTGCAATCAACCTGACTTCTGGGACCATTCTGTCATCACCGGGCGAAAACGGGTTTAGCATCGATGCGACAGTACACAGACAGAGCGAGCTCGGTTCCAAGACGCGAATCCGCATCAACGGCGTGGAGGAAGTGCTGCATACGAGCTGCTCCACACCCGTTGAGGCAGAGAAGCCGGCTCCACTGGACAAGCCTAAGGGTGACCCGTCGCCGAACTGGTTCGTGGTGAACTTTACGCAGAAGTAATTCAATGTAAACCCCGCCTCTTGAGGCGGGCACAAAGCCGATGGGGTTTCCCCCGTGGAGTCGCGGTCCATTACTCCACAGGGGGGGGAGAAGCGGCAGCTCTCCCCTTTGGTCGAACACGGGGATTCAAACCCCGTGTTCGATATAACTTGATTCTGGCAAGGAGGAGAACATGATCACCTGCGAAGGAGAAACCATAGAGGTCATCGATGCCCATTCGCATATGGGGGAGAGGCGCAAGCTCGCCATCCACCAGATTCCAGCTATCATGAAGTTTATGGCGGAGGACATGATAAGGGACATGGATGAGGCGGGAGTGGATAAGGTCGTGACCTTTGCTATCGGCATGGGGGAACCCTCAGACTATCGTGAGACTAATGAATATATCGCCACGGCAATGAAAAAGAACCCGGAGCGCATCATCGGATTCATAGGCTCAGCCCCGCCTTTGGGGAAAAACACACTTTGGAGGTGTTGGAAGAGGGCGTAAAGCTGGGCCTCAAGGGAATCAAGATCCATCCATTGATCGAAAAGATCCCTGCCAATGACAGGGAGAAAGTCTATCCGCTCATGGAAGCGGCGCAGCACCACGGTCTGGTGGTTCTCTTCCACTGCGGTCTGGGAGATTTCGCCAGCCCCAAGAGGCTCGGTGAGGTGGCCAGGGACTTTCCTAAACTGACCCTCATTATGGGTCACTCAGGTTTGGTAGAGGGGGTGCGAGAAGTGATAGAGCTGGCCAAAAAATACAAAAATGTCTACATGGACAGCTCCGGTGTCGGCTGGCTACCTTTTTTCTGTGAATCCATTGTGTGGGCGGGAGCCGACCGCGTCATGTACGGCTCTGACCACCCCTTTAACCCTATGGATTGGGAGATTCAAAAGATCGTCAAGCATGCCCAGGGCCATTTGAAGCTCAAGATCGAGGACCTGCGTAACATTATGGGAGGAAACATCAAGAGACTGCTCAAGATGGACTAAGTGGGGTAATATTGGTCCGGATTCTATTCAAAGAAAAGTGAGTTCAATGAGACAGATAACCAGTAGCGATGAGCCGCGAGAGTCTAGCGCAAGTCGGCTCCACCCGTTGGTTGGTCAACTACAGTTCTAGAATGCCTCTGGCTGCATGCCAGACTCTGGCAATCTCAATGATTTGTTCTTCGGGCTTGATCCTGTACACGATTCGACAGGGTTGCGAAGTACCTCTCGGATTTGGGCATCGTTAAACTCGGGAACAATCCTGCCTGATTCCGGAAACCTGGGCAGCCGCTCTAGGAGTTGGAATATGCTCCGCACAAACCTTTGAGCCGTGGCAGGATTATCTTCGGCGATGTAATCAGCAAGGTTCTTAAGGTCGAACCAAGCGGTGGGGGCCCAAATCAGTCCGTAAGCCACTCGGCAAATTCCTCTCTGACTCGATTATGAGGAATGTCCCTACCCTCGTCGAGCTCCCGCAGCCCCTTACGCGCAAGCTACCGAACCACCGGGCATAAACACAGGTCGTTCTACTTACCGGGGGCAACAAGCGGACTCAAGAGCGGGACATCAAGAAAGCGATAGAATTGGCGCGAGAGCTTTAGGAGGTTATCATGGCAAGAACCAAAACTCGTCTCTGGGATGCAGCGAAACATTTGGAAACCGAAGAGGACATGGCTGCATATTTGGAAGCAGCCCTCGAAGACGGTGAGCCTACACTGGTCGCAGTTGCTCTGGGGGATATTGCTCGGGCCAAGGGAATGAGCCAAATCGCCCGCGAAACGGGGCTCGGACGCGAGAGCCTCTATAAAGCATTATCGCCCGATGGCAACCCGGAATTTTCCACGATACTCAAGGTTGTTCGAGCGCTCGGTTTGAGGCTGCATGCGACCTCTGTCGATGCGTAGGGGGTGGTGGGAACAGGCCCGGTTTGAGGTGGCGGGGGCTGGAGACGGGTTTACGGAAATGCTCGTGAGGTGCTGCCTGAGTGTCACCGACCTTAGGACCATTCGCCCTAGCCAATATCCGTGAGACAAGATAACCCCATCCACGTGGTCACACTTACTTTGGCTGTGGAAAAGAAGCCATGCTTTGAGGAACACGAAACCTTTTAGCTTCTATCACCAAACTGTCAAGATATAAAAATCAGACCGCTTCCACCGTGCTACTAGTATTCTTGACAGAAATTAGGTGAGCGGTCATACTACAAACCAGAGCTAGTATGAAGGGGGTATGAATTATGGCTGTCGCAAAAGTTGCTCTGAGCTTTCCTGAACCTCTCGTCAAGCAGATCGATCGTTCGGCTAAGAAAGCGGGACTCTCCCGAAGTGCCTTCG
>JACZXR010000126.1 GCA_022571535.1 Deltaproteobacteria bacterium
ACTACCCCATGCTCGTCTGCATCAGCCTTGCACGGTGGGCGACGGCATCACTGTAATAGAGAAAAGGGGTTTGGAGAAACTCGCGGAGATCTATTCCCAGGCGAGTCTGTCCGGCAGGACCTCGAAGTTCGTTCCGGCATCCGGGGCCGCCAGCCGAATGTTTCAAACCCTAATCTCTTTAAGAGATCGACCTGAACTGATGAGTGGCTTTGCGGCAGCGGACAAAGCCGGTCCCGAAAACAGGAGCCTTGTCCAGTTTTTTTCCGGAATTAAGAGGTTCGCTTTTTATGATGATTTGAAATCGGTCATGTCGAAAGGTGGGTTAGATATCGAGGGCCTGATAGCGAAGGGGAGGCACACGGAAATTCTGGAATATCTGTTGACCGGAAAAGGGCTCAACTATGGTAAGCTTCCAAAAGGCCTCATCAGGTTTCACCGTTACCCTGATCACTGTCGAACTCCCATCGACGAGCAGCTGGTTGAGGCAGCGGCTACCGTCCAAGATAAAAACGGTGTTGCTCGAGTCCATTTCACGGTTTCTCCCGAACACAAGGAGGCCGTAGAGTCGCACGTCGAAATGGCCCGGAGTCGCTACGAGAAGGCGCGGCTTAAATTTGAAATAGGTGTTTCAATTCAAAAGCCCTCGACCGACACTCTAGCGGTAGATTTAGACAATCGGCCCTTTCGGGATAGGAAAGGCAAGCTTGTCTTTCGGCCAGGGGGGCACGGGGCCCTGCTGGAAAACCTCAATGACCTTGGCGGAGACATTGTCTTTATAAAGAACATAGACAACGTCGTTCCGGACAGATTGAAAGAGGAGACGACTATTTACAAGAAGGCATTGGGGGGTTTTCTGGTAGAGTTACAAAGAGAGATCTTTGGCTATCTGAAGAGGCTCTCCATGACCGGTGTGAGTGAGCGGGACCTGGCAGAGGCATTTGAGTTTGCCAGCTGTAAGCTCTCGATAGCTCCACCGGATGGATTCGATCGAAGGTCTGTGGAAGAGAGGACAAAATTTCTCTTTGCCAAATTAAATCGCCCCCTTAGGGTTTGCGGCGTGGTCAGGGCTCTTGGTGAGCCAGGGGGGGGTCCTTTCTGGGTGGGCCAAGGGAGTGAGGCCACATCCTCACAGATCGTGGAATCTTCTCAGGTGGACATGGAGTCGGCCGAGCAGCGAGCCATCTGGACTTCTTCAACGCACTTTAATCCTGTGGATCTCGTATGCGGACTACGTGACTACCTTGGAGAGCCTTTCGACCTCGTGCACTTTACCGACCCCGAAGCCGGTTTTATATCCATTAAATCTGTTGATGGCAGACAGCTCAAGGCGCTTGAGCTTCCCGGCCTCTGGAACGGTGCCATGGCTCGATGGAATACCATCTTTATTGAGGTACCGCTCGTTACATTTAATCCGGTGAAGACGGTCTTTGACCTGCTTCAAGAAGTACACCAAGATAACTGAAAAGCCATAGATCTCTTTTAGTTGCGGTGAGAGCATAGGTTTGAGGTAGGATCGTCTGAACACGGGTGGATCGAATCACCTTTTGTCTTCTATTGCTATTTGGACCTTAAGAGTCTATATTATCGAGTTTCTGATGGAATGAAGGTTGATCGGACTAATTTGCAGGAGGAAATGGGAAAATGGCGGCAGCGACAACTGAAGCAGTAATGGAAGCGCTTAGAGGAGTTCAGGACCCGGAGATCCACAGGGACATTGTGAGCTTGGGTATGGTTAAAAACCTTGCGGTGGAGGATGGAAAGGTTTCCTTCACCGTGGAATTGACCACGCCTGCCTGTCCCTTGAAGGATAAGATTGAGGGTGATTGCAAGAGTGCGTTGGCTGGGGTGGAGGGGGTGAAAGATCTGGAGATCTCTTTTGGTGCGCAGGTTCGTGGGAGCAAGGTAGGGGCGGGTCAGACCGATTTGCTTCCCACGGTAAAGAACTTAGTTTTGGTAGCGTCGGGCAAGGGGGGAGTGGGCAAGTCCACGGTTGCGGCCAATCTGGCGGTTGCGTTAAAGATGCACGGGGCGACCACGGGGCTTCTCGATGCGGACATTTATGGGCCGTCGATACCGATCCTGATGGGGGTAAGGGAGGAGCCGAGAAAGGTCGCGGTGAATGGGGGATATAAGCTAGGGCCGCCCATAGCGCATGGATTACCTGTAATGTCGATAGGGTTTTTTCTTGAGCCGGAGCAGGCGGTGATTTGGCGTGGGCCGATGTTGGGCAAGGCGTTGAATCAATTGATGGGGGATGTGCATTGGGGTGAATTGGACTATTTGATTGTGGACATGCCACCGGGGACGGGGGATATACAGATCACGTTTTCGCAGCAGCTCAAGGTGAGCGGGGCGGTATTGGTGGCCACACCGCAGCAGGTGGCGTTGGCGGATGTGATACGAGCTAAGTCGATGTTTGACAAGGTGATGATACCCATAGTTGGGTTGATAGAGAACATGAGTTATTTCATATGTGACGGGTGTGGTAAGAGCCACGAGATATTTTCACGTGGGGGGGCAGTACGAGCAGCGGAGCGGTTTAAGATACCGTTTTTGGGGGAGATTCCCATCGTATCATCGATAAGGGAGTGGGGGGACAAAGGAGTCCCTATATTGGTGAGGGAGCCTGAGAGTGAGGTGAGCAAGATATTTTTGGAGATTGCGGCCAAGCTGGCGGGACAGCTTTCGGTGGCCGCAGAGACGGCCAAGAGTGGGCAGTCACTCAAGATTGTGTCGAGCTGAGAAGGGAGATGGAGAAACCCGTTCCGGTCGAGATCAACCACGTGAGAGCAGAGGGAAAGATCCGGATTACCTGGGATGACGGTCACGTGGGTGTTTATCCCCAGGAATATCTCCGCGGTTACTGTCCCTGCGCGCTTTGCCAGGGGCATGACGCTGCTTTGGGTAAAAAATTTATCTCGGTGCCTGACGCAAAGCTTCGCGAGATCCGCACCGTGGGAAACTACGCCGTTGAGTTTCTGTGGCACGACGGACACAGTACAGGGATCTACAACTACGAATATTTGAGATATCTCTGTCCTTGCTCTCAGTGCAAGCAAGTTGGGAATGAGTCATAGGAAAAGAAAGGAGCGACAGACATGGCAACCAAGGAACAGGTTTACGAGGCACTTCAGGCCTGCTACGACCCGGAGATTCCAGTCAGTATCGTGGAACTCGGTCTCATTTATGATGTGGAAATAAACGAGGACAAGGTGGCGGTCAAGATGACCTTGACGGCTCCGGGCTGTGGTATGGGAGCCATGATCGCATCTGATGCACAGCAAAAGATTCTTGGAATTCCAGGGGTAAAGGACGCCACGGTTGACCTCGTGTGGGACCCGCCATGGGACCCTAGCAAGATGAGCGAGGAGGCCAAGCAAAAGCTTGGGGTCGGATAAGGTGGGGTAGAGTGCTTGGACTAGGTGGCTCGTCGGTTGCCGTACAGATCAATCTGCAGCCTTGGAGTATAGCGAAACCCCCGGGCCTTGCACATCTCCACAATCCACGGGGCCCTCTCCCGGAGCTCTTTTTTTGTCCTCCCCTGAGCCATAATAACCACGCGTCCTGGTTCAACGCTATGGAGCCGTTTTAGGATTCCCTTAATTTCTGCGAAATCTTTTTTTCGCTCCACCACGAACTTAAGCTGGTAATCATATTGGTCTATGAATTGTTGAATCACCGGCAGGTTGAGTCTGTGGGTGTCGTGCATATGGGAGAACCGGCCGCCCTCCCGTTTCCGGGGAACGGAGTTGGAGAGCTTGGGGCTTATGGAGATGAGATCGCAGACCACTGTGCTGAAGATCGTGCCCGCAGTTTCAATTGTGATATGGTATTCCTTCTTCTTGAGCCGGGCGGTCAGTTCCTCGATTTCTCTCGCAAGAAGAGGTTCACCACCGGTGATCACCACATGAGATGACGGGTGTCTCTTCACTGCTGCCAGAATCTGCCTCAAACTCCACTCCTCACCCTCTGGTTTCCATGAGGTGTAAGGAGTATCACACCATACGCAACGCAGGTTACAACCCGACGTTCGAACAAAAACGGAGGGCATGCCGAGGAGTCTGCCCTCGCCCTGAATAGAATAAAAGATCTCAGCTAGTCGCATGGCTCCTCCTGATCATATCAAAAGGGGTCCCAATGAGCCATTCGACTCCGGCCGCGTGCGAGATAATCGGCTCGATTGCGAAAAGTGTGGGCTCAGAGGAAGCCGAGGAGGGGGGCCTTCTTCTCAGCGGGAGCCAATGGGCCTCTGCTTGTCTGATCCCAACTACCCAACCTGACATGCTTTCTCTCTGTCAGACCGGTCAGTATCGGAAGTCTCCCTTTCTTCGAAGCAGACCCCCTCGGCTGCAAAAAGTGGGTCTCAGGAAAGATGGCAACAAGGATGCGAAGAACTTTTCGCTATATTTTGACCGAGAGCCGAAATAACCTTGACTGCCTCATGTCCATGAGGGATGATGAAAAATTAAATTATGAAAATAGATAAAGAATCTCTTTATGCCGAGGAGCTTAACCTCCAGAGGCTTAAGAATATTGTGGACCTCACTGCAGCGCTGATCTTGCAATCGAATCTCACTTTGCTGGATGCGCAGAAGCTTGTCGACGATGCCAGAGTGAGGGCCTTGGAGCTTTTCCCTGAAAAAAGTGAGACCTTTGATTTGATCTACGGTGCACGTTTCCATCGGATATTGGTGGAGAGATATCGCCTACAATAAGGATCTTCAGCTTTAATATTTAGCTCGACACGCACACCATCGAATAGGTTAACAGTATGAGCCAGGATTGGATTCGTATCCGAGGGGCCAGGCAGAATAACCTCAAAAACATCGATCTGGAGATTCCTCTAAACGCCCTGACAGTAGTTACCGGCGTCAGCGGCTCGGGAAAGTCGACCTTCGCCTTTGACATTCTCTATGCAGAGGGTCAGAGACGCTATGTCGAGAGTTTTTCGGCTTATGCGCGTCAATTCCTCGACCGCTTGGAAAAGCCGGATGTCGAGAGTATCGAGGGGATCCCTCCGACCATCGCTATAGATCAGAGACGGCCTGTCAAAACTTCACGCTCCACGGTAGGGACCATGACGGAACTGCACGATCATCTGAAGCTCCTCTTCTCCAAGGTCGGTGTCCTCCACTGTAAGGGGTGCGGCAGGGTCGTTGAGAAGGACACGGTTCATTCAGTCTTCAAGAAGCTGGCCCGTCTGCCCGAAGGTTCCCCTTTGGTGCTGACGTTTCCCATTGCGCCCTCTCCATCCCTTCCCTTCAGAGAGGTGAAGGCTGGGCTCCTCCAGGCCGGGTTTCACCGCATTTTAGAAAATAAGTCCATCCGTGAATTGGAGGAGGTGCAGGATCCACCGCCCGGCGGCCTGGAGGTGGTGGGTGACCGCTTTACGTATCGTGCAGGGGCAAAGAAAAGGATCACCGATTCACTGGAGCAGGCCTTCCATTTCGGCAAGGGAAAACTAAACCTCTATATTTCTCAAGAGGATTGGCGCCGTGAGCCTTTCAGCAATCATCTCCACTGCCCCCACTGCGAGCTCTCATACAGCGACCCCGTTCCTAACCTCTTTTCCTTCAACAGCCCCCTAGGGGCTTGTGAGCATTGCCGGGGATTTGGTCGGGTAATCGAAATCGACATGGGCCTGGTGATCCCGGATCCCTCAAAATCTCTGAGCGAGGGGGCCATCAAGCCTTGGAAGACCAAGCCGAGGAGACTTCGCAGGCTTATGGACTTTTGTCGACGCAAACGGATACCAACAGAGAAGCCTTTTCACGAGCTGAGAGAAAGACAGAAAAAACTGATCCTTGATGGAGACGGCGATTATAAAGGGGTGCGTGGATGGTTTCGTCGATTAGAACGGAAAAGCTACAGAATGCATGTGCGAGTTTTTCTTGCACGCTACCGCACCTACCTTCTCTGTCCCCGGTGCAAAGGGACGCGCCTGAAGCCTGAAACCCTCAATATTCGGGTTGGGGGAAAAAGTGTTGCCGACATCAACAGGATGAATGTCGGGGATGCCTGCCGCTTCATGGAGCAGCTCAAGCTGACTGGCCAGGGAGATCAAGTGTCGGGTCTCGTCCTCGATGAGATACTAAAGAGACTTCACTACCTTGTAGATGTTGGCCTGGACTATCTCACCTTGGACCGCCAGTCCCGAACGCTCTCCGGCGGTGAACTGGGAAGGGTCGATCTTACTACCGCGATAGGCTCCTCCTTGGTAAACACCCTCTATGTCCTTGATGAGCCATCCGTTGGGTTGCATCCGCGGGATAGCCACCGCCTTGTGGAAATCATTCACCACCTTAGGTCCAACCATAACACGGTCGTGGTCGTGGAACACGATCCTGAGATTATCAAAGAAAGCGATTTTATTGTGGACCTAGGCCCAAAGGCTGGGGAGGAAGGTGGCCGAGTGATCTACGCGGGTCCCTATGAGGGTTTACTTAGTAGTCAAAGATCCCTAACAGCAGCCTACCTTACCGGGCGCAGGAGCATTCCGTTCCCTTTGCGCCATCGCCGCAGGATTCCGGGGCGGGTCATCAGGATCTTTGGAGCTGAGGCTAACAATCTGAGGAAGATCGATTTGGAAATTCCCCTGGGGCTGTTCGTCTGCATCACGGGTGTATCGGGATCAGGGAAATCGAGCCTGGTCGAAGAGGTAATCCACCGAAACCTGAGACGGCTCAAAGACTCATCGATGGTTACTTTGGCAAACTGTGCCCGGATCGATGGGGCAGACAAAATTTCCGATGTGATACTGGTTGATCAGTCGCCCTTAGGGACGACGCCGCGTGCCAATCCCGTCACCTACATGAAGGCCTTTGATGCCATCCGTCGACTTTTCGCCACCGCCGAACTCTCTCGCCTCAGGG
>JACZXR010000127.1 GCA_022571535.1 Deltaproteobacteria bacterium
GGATCTTTCCTGTGCATGACGCATGTGAGCTCAAACACGGTGCTCAGAGTTCTCGGATCCACATATCCCATGGACTCGGCAAAAGGTCCCTCTTCTTCCAGATATCGCGTCGGGATGATTCCTTCCAGGACGACCTCTGCCGTCGCCGGGACCTCGAGATCAACCGTCTGGCACTTGATGAGCTTGATAGGTTCTCCCGCCAAACCCCCTGCCAGCGCCAGTTCATCCATCGAAGGTGGGACTTTCTGTGTGGCCGTGTAGGAGACGGTAGGTACCGTCCCCACGGCGATGGCCACTTCGAGAGGAATTCCTTTTGCCCTGCACTTTTCCCAGTGCCGTGATAGATCCTGAGGCGTTCCGGACATAATCCCGCTCAGATCGGGCCCCTTAATTAACCCCCTGTAATTGCCGACATTTCTTTGTCCCGTTTCGGGGTCTTTGGTGATCCAGTGGCCTGCAGTGATGTAAGGGCCGTTATCGAAGCCAGGGGTTGAGATCGGTATAGGAAACTCTGAAAAGCCCCCGTGGCGAAGGAGGTCCGGACCCTTGTGTATCTCTTCCATGACTGGGCCATGGCTCACGATTTCGGGTTTCAGGGGATGCTCCATGGCATGCATCCATCGGTCGGCAACCTCTTCGGGTTTGCATCTCAGTCCCAAGCAATAAATATCTGCAGATCCAGCAAGGCCCCCGACAAGAACAGAGCCCCGGTACTTTATCTTTTTGAAGTCCGTGACGTTTTCGAAGAGGAAGGCCTTTCGGTCCTCTTCCTTGAGCCCTCTGAACTGCCAGCGAACTAGAGGATGCAGTTCGGTATCCTTGTTGATTTCCTTTTGTATGCGGACTACTTTACCGTTCTCATCCAGGACACGGAGAAACTCTCTTAGATCCTGGTATGGTTTTTCGTACTCCATAGCGTCGTGATGTAATCTTTTTTTGCCGGTTTCGCAAGGGTAGTCACTTACGGCAGGGAATTACCCTTGCAAAACAGGCCCCGATACGTAAGATGGGAAGAAAATCCCACCTATGTCCTTGAAGATTTACAATACCCTATCAGGTGCCAAGGAGGATTTCGTTCCCCTTAAGAAAGGGGAGGTGCGAATGTATGTGTGCGGGGTCACTGTCTATGATCGGTGCCACGTGGGACACGCACGGGCCCTTTTGACCTTTGATGTGATTTACCGCCATCTCATTTTTCTCGGTTACCGGGTATTGTTTGTACGTAACTTTACCGACCTGGACGACAAAATTATTCAACGAGCAAGAGAAGAGGGTACCTCAGCAGAGGCCATTGCGGATAGGTATATCCAAGAGTTCAATCAGGACTGTGCTGCCCTGGGGCTTGTCACGCCAGATCACGAGCCAAAGGCTACCGATCATATCCGTGAGATGATAGATGTTATTTGTAGACTCGAGGAAAAGGGACTGGCCTACCGGGTTAACGGTGATGTCTTCTTTTCGGTCGATCGTTTTGCCGGTTACGGGAAGCTCTCTCGGAGAAAGCTCGAGGAATTGCAGGCAGGAGCAAGGGTTGAGATCGATGAGCGGAAGAGGCACCTCATGGATTTTGCCCTTTGGAAGCAGAGCAAACCGGGGGAGCCGTCCTGGGAAAGCCCGTGGGGCAAGGGAAGGCCCGGGTGGCACATAGAGTGCTCTGCTATGAGCACCAAGTATCTGGGACAACCCTTTGATATTCACGGGGGAGGAAGGGATCTGGTCTTTCCTCATCACGAGAACGAAATTGCCCAATCCGAGGGGGCATTTGGCGTCATGTTTGCGCGCTGCTGGATACACAACGGATTTGTTAATATTAACCAGGAGAAAATGTCGAAGTCCCTTGGAAACGTCTACACTATCAATGAAGTCCTCAATCGCTATGATGCTGCTGTGCTACGCCACTATATCCTGACTAGCCATTACCGTAGCCCGTTGGATTTTTCGGACCAGGGTCTGGCAGAAGCAGAGAAATGCGTGGAGCGGATCTATGAAACGGTGGATCGACTAGACCGCCTTCCCCAACCGAATGGCCGGGTAAAGCCGGGAGGAGGGCTCCTAGAGGAGTATTGCCGGGAGATGGATGACGACTTCAATACCCCTCGGGCCATTGCGCTTATGTTCGAGGAAATCCGGGCACTGAATCGCATGTTGGATGAGGGAAAAACCGAGGGATTGATTTCGAGAAGGGCCGCCCTGAAAACAGTAGCGGAGAGTTTGGGCTTGTTACAGGAAGAGCCCAATAAATTTTTCGGAAAAAGGAAAGCGGAATGGTTGCGCAGGCAGGGGTTGTCTTCCGAGAGCATCGAACAATTGATCTGCAGGAGAGATCGAGCCCGAAGTGAAAAGCAGTGGCAGGAAGCAGACCGGATTCGTGCTGAGTTGAAAGAGAAGGGGATCATCTTGGAGGATACCCCCGGAGGAACCGTATGGAAAGTAAAGTGAGCAGTGTGGGTCTGAAGAAATGCTTAATCTTTTTTCTCTGCTCGTTTTTAAGCATCGGCTTGACCGCTGCGAGTAACAGCCAGGAAGGACCGATAAGCGGGCAGTCAGGGGAAAAGGCGGAAATAAGACTGCGCAAGACCATTAAGACGCGCCAGTACCGAGGCAAGTTCGTTGAGGGGGAGGAGAGGGCAATTGTTTCAGGCGACACACTGTGGCGATTCCTGATCCAGGAAAGGGGTCTCCCGAAGAAAAAATTTGGTCGCTATCTCATCCTCCTTGGATCCCTGAATCCCAAGCTAAAAAACCCAGACATCCTTCGCATTGGAGATTTAATTTTCATCCCGATTCGGCCTGATGAAATCCTGAGGATAGAAATTCCTTCCGGCAAGGGCGGGGGCAAGGTCTATCGTGTCAAGCGCGGCGATTTTCTATTCAAGATCCTGAGGGAACAGCGAGGTCTTCAGAAAAAAGACGAAATCCGAAATGCCTTTAACCAGGTAAAGAGACTTAATCCGCGCAAAGAAGACTGGAACTTCCTCTTTGTGGGTGAAGCTATACTTTTGCCTCCACTTATTGAGGGAGGACCACCCGAGGTGATCATAAAACCAGCAAAGGAGTTTATCGGCTTGGATTACGGGCTAAAACTCCGGGTGGAGGAGAACCTTAATCTCCTGAAGGAGGTTGTTGGAGTTGTTGGGAACGAGATGACCCGAGAAGGAGAGGAGGAGTTGGCCCTCAAGGAGGGAACCATCCATCTCGACCGTAGCATCTTCCCTGTCATTCGAAATTCACAGTCGGGAAGGAAGGTGGTTTTAAATCTAGAGGATATGATCGCTCCGTCCATTCTCACTCAGATCCAATCACAGAACCACGGGATAAGTATTGTGACAGGAAAAAAGGGGGGTTCCCTTCACGAAGCGGTCAACAGCCTCTTCTCCCAGCTGGGATTCCAAGCCTTGCCAACCGATCGGCCTGTGGTGCTCCATGATAAAGGAGTAGGGCTGCAGGTGAAGGGGGAGTGGATGATTGCTAACCCAGATGAAGGTGGCAGGAAACAGGAGATGTGGATTATTAGTCTGACCAATGGCCCTGGCACAACTCCCGATTACCTCAGGGAATATCTTGCCCTTAAGGGAATGAACCTGAAGGAAATTCTCCTTCCATCCTCTCCTTTCGCTCCAGCTGCCCCTTTGTTGCGGAGAGAAAGACGTGAGACGGGCAGTCAGATCCAGACCTGGCCCAGTGACAAGAAGAGCATGGTAGACGCCCTACTGACAACCTATCAGATCCCTTTTTCGTCGCAACGCCAGATTTCCCTTTCCTTGCGGAAAGGGGTCCGTCTTGTAACCGTCATGGATAGATTTTTTGAGCGAAGAGGGAGAAAGTTCGGCATCTTTTTCCGACCTGTCGGGGATGAAATCAAGAAGGCACTGAAAAAAGGTGGGGACATCACTCCGATCGCGCTTGATCTCGAGTCCCTTTCGTCCCGTGAGATTCTATCCCTTATTTTGACAGGTCTAGGAGAAAGGGCCCCATATAAAGAGCATCGTTTTCCCGTAGTGGAGGAGGGGCCAAAAGATAAGCTAGTCCTTACCGTCTCCGGGTTTTTCCTACCTGATCGGTCGCTTCTCCTTACCGACCGGACGATCCCTGGAGACTTTCAACGGTTCTTCTTTGAAAAAGGGCTTCGTGTGATTTACTTCCAGTAGGGTTGGAATTTAAATTGTCCAGGTGGTTTAAACCTTCCATTATCCTCGTTATACTGGCTGTTCTCATACTCCCGGCCTGTGCAACATACCGGAAATCAGAGGGACTTCGGCTTAAGTTAAACCCAGAGATGGCTTCCCGCTGTCCTGATCGCGTGAATAGGGCTAGGGTAGGAAGTTTAACAGGAACCGTCCTGGGGGCCATGATCGGTTTCCCACTGATTGGAGGTATCTATTCCCTCGCTGGTTATGCAATGGGTTTTGCCAGCGGCAGTTCGTGTAATGAGGAAAATCAGTCGGAAAAGACAGGCGAGTTGACGAAAAAAGCTGAACTTGCACCATCACAAAAGATCACCGAGAATAATATTTGACTCTCCCGCGCGCCCGTAGCTCAGTTGGATAGAGCGGCAGGCTTCGAACCTGAAGGTCGGGGGTTCAAGTCCCTCCGGGCGCGCCAGTTTTTAAGGTTTTTGCAACTTCAAGGGCTGACCCTCCATTCGGCTACAGTAGACCACTCATAAGAGAAGGGCTAGAAGATATCCTCAACATCATCGGAAAAGACATCGAAAGGTGTGCCTGTATCCGAGTTGTCCGAGAAAAGTGTTTAAGGGTGGTCTTTGCAGGAAGCACTACAGGATGGCACGGAACGGTATTATGAAAGAGCTGCGGGTTGAGTCTAAGCGGGTCAATTAGGAGGCAACAATGGGAACAGTAACCAAGCAGGGAGTGGTGACAATGCAGGAGTTACTCGTATCCAGCCTGGCAACAGCACACGCTCTAGCAGGCTGCTGAAAAACTCGATTTTTCCCAACCAAAACTATTATCGATATGATACAATCCTCCACACATTCTGATACGAAGGGAAATCATTCTATGCGTGGAGACGACCAACGCCAATCGGCGATGTTCAGTTACATCTCTGCGGAGCAGCGTGTGCCCAAGGACCATCCTCTGCGAGTCATTCGCACGATGGTTGATGCCATGCTGGAAGAGCTTTCGCCTCAGTTTGAGGCTTTGTACTCGCATACGGGACGGCCTTCGATTGCCCCGGAGAGGCTTCTGCGAGCGCTTTTGCTCCAGGTGCTTTACACCGTGCGCAGTGAGCGGCTGTTGATGGAGCAACTCGATTACAACTTTCTTTTCCGTTGGTTTGTGGGACTGAACCTGGATGATCCGGTATGGGATCCTACCGTGTTCACGAAGAACCGGGAGCGTTTGTTGGCGGGAGAGATTGCCGATGGCTTTTTTGATCAAGTTCTGGCTCAGGCCCGGCAACGGGAGCTTCTTTCGGATGAGCACTTCACCGTCGATGGGACGCTGATTGAAGCCTGGGCTGGGCAGAAGAGTTTCAAGAGGAAAGAGGACAGTGAGCAGCCGCCACCCCCTGAGGTTCCTGGCAACCCGAGTATCGATTTTCGAGGAGAGAAGCGCACCAATGCCACGCATGGCTCGACGACGGATCCTGAGGCCCGGCTGTATAAGAAAGCGAAGGGACAGGAGGCAAAGTTGTGTTATCTGGGCCATGTGCTGATGGAGAACCGCCATGGCTTGGTAGTTAATACCCGTGTAACACAGGCGACGGGTACGGCGGAGCGGGAAGCGGCGTTGGGCATGTGTGAGGAGATTGCAGGAAATGGTCGGGTAACTCTTGGGGCTGACAAGAACTATGACACGAAAGATTTTGTTAGAGATCTCTATGAGCTTAAGGTAACTCCACACGTAACCCAGCATACGACAGGCCGATCGAGCGCTATTGATGGTCGTACCACGCGGCATGCTGGGTACGCCGTGAGTCAAAGGAAGAGGAAGAGAGTTGAGGAAATCTTTGGTTGGATGAAGACGGTGGGTTTGATGCGCAAGACACGGTATCGAGGAGTTTCTCGGGTAGGATGGACGTTCACATTTGCAGCGGCCGTGTACAACCTTGTAAGAATGCGAACGCTTGCGGAGGTAACGTGAGGAAGAGGGCACAGAGAGGGTCGCATGGGACCCTTTCCCCTGCGAACGTATCCATAAGGGGGAGAATGAAGCCGGATGGCTCCTAAAAATCATCTCCATTGCACGTTCAGAACTTCTGCTCGTCACTACTTTTAGCTTCTAATAGCTGTTTTTCAGCAGCCTGTTAGACCCTACATTAACCACAGGAGCCTTATGAAACTGATATTTGTCTATAATGCCAATTCTGGTAAGCTGAGCGCTGCCCTCGATATTGCCCATAAAATTATCAGCCCGAGTACTTACCAGTGCAACCTCTGCTCGCTTACCCACGGTACGTTTACGGAACGGGATGTGTGGAAGAAGTTTAGGGAAGAATCGGACACCGAGTTAGTGTTTTACCACAAGGATGAATTCGAACATGAATTTAATAAACAATTCACCTATCCGATGGTCCTTAAAGAGGAAAACGGGGAATTGACCGAATACATTTCCACAGACAAGATCAACGCCATCAGAGATGTCGAAGATTTAATCGCCCAGCTGAAAACAAAGTAATTTGGCTTTAACAATTCGAGTGACAAGTCTTTCTCACCGCTCATCTCAATCATTAGATGATGTGGTGGGACCTTGTTCTGTCGCATGACGGCACCTGTCACAATGTTTTCGTCTGTCATAGTCCAACGGGGGATTGAAAAACCCTGTTCACAGTCCGGTCAAAAAGGTCCAGGTGCGAGGCGCGCGAGAAATCGACGAGCGGAGGCGTCATTAGGTAGTACGTTGAAG
>JACZXR010000128.1 GCA_022571535.1 Deltaproteobacteria bacterium
CGCTTTCACATAGGCGCAGTTGTCCATCGAATAGCCGAGCTCCTCTGCCTTCAGGATAAAGGGAAGGCACACCTTCTTGACCGCCAGTTGAAGGGCGTTGACCTCGGGGTAGACCGGGATCATGTCGAAGGCCTGAACCAGCTCCACGGGGTTGCCGCTGATCATCATGTAAACGGCCTTGCCCTCCCCCTTCTCGTCCGCACGGGTGAGCCTCTCAAAGTAACGGCCCATCAGCTCCTTTTGCAGGAGGTGGATCTGGCCCTGATAAGTTGTCTTTTCAGCTTCGGCAGTTTTTGCCATCACATCCTCCTAGTCAAAAAGCATCGATTCGACAAAGGTCTCGACCTCGGTTCTGGACTTATCAAAGATCCACATCTTTTCTTCAAACTCGAGGTAGAGATGTGGAATCCCTTCACGCTCCAGGGCTTGCCGGTAGAGTGCGTAGTCAAAGAGGGCAGGCTCGCAGAACTTGGCCGCAAGGATAATCACCGCGTTTGCCCCTGTCTCCCTTACTTTGTCAATCAGGTGCTTGGACTTGGGTTCTCTGAGATCATGCTTGACGCCGGAAAACACGCTATGGTCCAGGTAGGCACGTGCCAGATTTTGGATAGGTTCCCCGTCCAAAGGGATGTCTTTCAAGAACCAGCGCCAACCCTGCAGGAAGTCATCATCCAGTAGGTAGCATCCGGCGGCCTCCAACCCCTCGATCAGCTCCAGCGGTGGTTGCTCACAGAAGGAGCCCTCAAGAATGACCCTGATTCGGTCTTTGGGTTTTTCATCCCTTTGGTTGATCGCGGCGATGGCCTCCTTGACAATGGCTATGTGCTCTTCAACAGGGAGCAGGGTCCCTATGCGGTTGAGGACATAACACTCGGCAGTCGACAGGTTGTGCGGTTTTTCGCTGCGGATGCGATAAAGCTCTCGGATCAACTTTCTCTGTTCATTATAGATGCGTATGCTCTGCCGAAGGGCCTCGTCTGTAACGGCTTTTCCGGCAAGCCCTTCGTATGCGGATTTAATCCGTCGGTATTCCGCCGACAAGTACTTCACCGTGTGAGGGGAGACCATATTTTGCGGGAAGTGAATAAACTCCACCATCATCTGAGGAAAGTTGCGCTGGAAGACACTCGCCAGATTTCTTGCGGGGTCACAGATCGAATGAAACACGATGCCATCCAGAAAGTGGAGTTTACCGGTCAGACCCAGCTCCAAAGTGCTTTTGACAATAGAACAAATAAAGGACTGGAAACGGGAGTCGGCATGGGCGATCTCGAGACGGTTGCCTCCCCCAAGGATCCCTACTGGCAACATTCCGGCTGCATGGATGAGCTCCACAGGGGTGTAAACCGGATAGCAGCCGATAATCTTTGAGCCAGAGTGGTTTGCCTTCCATTCCACGATCCTGCTGAAAGTTGGATCTTCTATCAGCTCTCTATATCGATCAACGAAGTTCTCGGAAGTCATTTCGTCTCGGCTCCGCTCGAACGGTTGTTCGTTCCGATCCGTTCGTTGAATAGTTTTGCCGCAAGTTATATGCCAACCGAATTGTCGGTATTGATTTAGATGAAAGCTGTGGGTTGTGGCATGAGTCTTCCCAAGATTGAGAAACGAATTCGTAAATATTCCTAATTCTTGGATTTTATTTAGGTAATAAACATCTTTGCAGACTATTCTTGTATGGCACACCACTTGCTTATTGGAAGACTCAGTGCAGAGAATTTTTCGTAAGGGGGTCATGAAAAGTTTCTGAAACAGGAGGTATGTGATGGAAAAAGTTCCTTTGTCAGAATTTTATATGGTTTATGGGCCCCAGGCTTTAGCTGACCCGTCGACTCCTGAAATTTCCGCGGTAGAGCAGTTGATGAACGAATTTGAGTACCATGAGGACCAAGAGGGAGAGTTCATCAAGCAGTATAAGGAGATCGCTGAGAGATCGAAGAATCCCCTTGTTAAATTCCTCCTTGACCTTATCATTTCCGATGAAGAGAAACACCGTGCGGCCATTCATGCCATAGTCTCGACGCTAGAGGGCGACCTCACTTGGACCAAGCAGGAGGATGCCCTTCAAGGCTTTGGCGAGCTCGATGAGGAAAAGGAGAACAAAGAGCTGCTAAAGGTTACGGCGGATTTTATTAAGCATGAGAAGGAAGGGATCAAAGACTATAAGAAACTGATCAAGTCGAGCAAAGGCTACTATTACGGTGTCTTTGTACTGCTCTTACAGTCTATTATCCGCGATTCGGAAAAGCATGTTGAGATCCTTGAGTTTTTAAGGCGGAAATTAAGAGAAGAGTAGAGGTGAAAATTGTGGGGTCTCCGTCTCGATTCGATCCTCTGGAGGGATTCGCCGAGATTGAGCGGCTTGCGGGGAAGGTCTATTTTCGATTTTCTCACCTCTTTCTCCAGCACCCAGAGCTGAGGGACTTCTGGTGGCAGATGGCCTTGGATGAAGAGCAGCATACCTCCCCCCTTCTCTCCTGTAACGAATTAATCCCGAACTATCAGGATGAGGCACTAGATCCGGGCCTAGGCCAGGAAAAGGCAGATGAGCTAAAGGAACGAATTAATGCCTATCTCAGGAAGGGCACCCGCTCGATAACTATGGAGGAGGCCTTTAAAATTGCCCTGGAGATGGAGAGCTCTGAGCTCGATGTCATTTATGGCAAACTTCTCCGTTTGGGTGGTCCGAAGATAGCTAGGACCTTAAGCCATCTCATTGTCCCAGCCAGTGTACAGAGGCAAAGACTCAAGTCGGCCGTCCTTCGTTTCTCGGCTGATCCAGAACTTCGCGCCGAGGTATTAGCGCTGTAGAATGACCGGTTGGCCATTCCCACCATACAGCTATTGTCGTTACAGTGTTAACCCCGATCCGAAAAAATAATCTAGGGATTTCCGGTGTTGAGTGGCTTAGGACACCAGTTGCCGGCATTTCGATCGTCGGTCTGCAACACCACTAAAGGTGAGTTGCTGATTCATGCTTGAGACAGGTATTTGTCGCGGTCTGATGATCATCAGGGAAGATTTCTTTGACTGATTAATTTCGGATCGGGGTTAACCCTGGTCTTCAGGCGTCGGGAGATCCGAGGCCTTCTAAAAAGGGAATTGAGCGTTCTCGAATTGGGTGCGGCCCTTGTAAAGATCCGCGCACTGCTCGCAAAGACCATGGTCTGAACGCCACTGTGGGAAGTCTTGGCAGATCTGAGAGATTACCTCAGCAGGCAAACACTCAGGATTTGGCTCAAAGACATACGTGGGAAATCTACAGAGGGAGCAGCGGCCACCCGGATGCGGCCCTTCCGGTGAGCCTGCTAAAGCGGTCCTGGGGTCACGAGCAAAGGCGATGAGTTTAGCGTGAGTGTGTGGCTCCTGGTCAAAGAATCGACCAAACAGCTGACCAGTCTCGTCGCCCAACATGGGGAAGGCCTGGGCAAAATCGTTGAGTCGCTCAGCGCGGATGGACTCCGGGGCCCATCCCCGCCGGACCATGCGGCCATCTATCGTTGCGTCCCACAGAACGCAGTAGCGATTCTGGAGTAGGCGATCATAGGTTGGGCCGCCTTCTACCGCCGGTAGTGCTGGGTTATAGCCAAATCCCGGGTCGAGCATATCCGTAATATGTTGGAGTTCATGACGGAGGAAGGTCAACAGGAGTGGAGGAGACTCTAGGAAAGATTCGGGACATATCAGGATGCGCACGTTGCGGCGCTCTTTTCCACTAAGCCCTTCATCTGGATTGACGAAGAGCTCGGCCCCTTCTTCCTTCTTGCTTGTGGCCCGGGCGATCACACAGGTTTTTACAGTGGAGTTGAGTTGGTGCCGTTCGGCGACTGCCTTTTCGATCTGGCTGGCTAACCCTAAGCGAGAAAACCATGCTTGGTGGAGGTTCTGAAAGGACCTCTCGCGCTCCTCTGGGTCGCTGATTTCATAGAGACGATCGCGCTTTTGGTGATAGCGTTTGGCATCCGGGTGTCCGCGTAGGGCGAGAAAAACCGCCTCCTCGATGAGGAGGGGATCGTAGCGCACGGGGAGGCCGGTCTCTCCCTTCTCTATCACTCGGCCTCCTCCGGGTTGGTGGATCCGGGCATCAGCGGACATTCTGCGCCATCGCCGCACCCCATCGGTACCTTGTCATCGGTTACTGTTCGCATACTCAATCTTTTAGGGCCCAGCGGTATTCCGAGTCGGGCGCACTCCTGAGTGACAAACGGTAAGCACAGGTTCCCTAGGGTGCAGTAAAAACCGTTCTGATCCTCCTGGGCAAGCTTATTGGCGAAGGCGGCTAAGAAACGCCCGAGGTGATTTTGGAGAAACAAACGTGTAGCCTTGCGTGTCTCTTCCAACATGGGGATGTCCCCCCGTTCCAGTGCATAGGCCTCCTTGAGGGCAAGGAAGGAGAGGAACTCGCATTCGCAGCTCACGTGGTCTGCCCGTTCGTGCTCCTTCGGGTTCAGGGTTAGGCCAAATGCCCGGTAAAAGCCCGTTAGATCCCCCAATTCCTGCGGTTGTTGGAAGGGCGCATCAATCCCGTATTCGGTCTCGTAGAGGGGCACCGGTCCGCGTGCTGTATGGCCGAAGAGACGGTTAAATGAATCGGTGAGCTCCGTTACAGTTGCCGCCTCTGTCTTAGCGAGAGTTCTGGCGGCACAGACCAGTTCCGACTCAGGGTTTGCATCCAACACGGCAACGGCGTCAGCCAGGGCCTCTGCGCCTTCCTGGGAGGCGAGGCGAGACAGGGTTTCCTCCGAGGGAGGTCGAAAGCCGAGCGCTACTGCGCTGTAGAGAGTAGATCGGCAGAGGGCCAGATCAACTTCACTGATCCGTGGGTTGCCTTCTAGAACATGTGCTTGCATAAGGATCTCCTGGTATAGGGAACATCGTTCCAATGCAAAGTGCAAAATGCAAAATGAAAAATAGAAGATAGAAATCAGACTTCAGAAGCAGGAGAGGCTTCCGGAGACTGCCACCTGGATTCTATTTCAAGAGATTTTGACTTTTGCAATTTGCAATTTTCATTTTGCAATGTATGATCCTGCTGACATCTTCATATCGAGTTGGCATGCTGGGCTGATCTCACATAGATCGGCTCTTCAACTGTCGTACGGAAGATCTCCTTACCGTTCTGGCCGTAGGCGATGACCGTGTCGTTGTACAACGTTATCTTGTGGCCGCGCAGTGTGCCCTCATATATTTTGGGCCCCTCCTTGATCTCGTAGCGGAAGATGATCAGGTTGGAGCGCCGAAAGAGTTGAAGGACTGCCAGGAGCTCCCGGTCCGGATAGGCGTAGCGCTCGATCGCCCCGTCCACACCCGGACCAAACATCTGCCGCAGATAATCCCTCGGCACCCATCGAGGTGGGATGTAATAGCCATTTGGCTGTGTGCCCAGCTGTGGGTAAAGGGGCAATGCCACCTTGGCCACGTGAACGAGGTAATAGAGGGGGTTGTGGCGGTCTTCGGCCCAGATGCCATCTTGGCTCATCTTGACAAGGCCCTGCATGCGCATCTGGCCGATACAGGCGGCCATGCAGCGGGTTTCCATCGGCTGGCCGCCGCTCTCCGGGTCCTTTCCCTCGACCCTCGGGTAGCAGGCAATGCATTTCTCCGTGACCCGGGTATTGCCGCGATACATCGCCTTTTTATAGGGGCAGGCCTCTACGCACTTGCGGTAGCCGCGACACTCCTTCTGGTCAATAAGGACGATGCCGTCCTCGGGGCGCTTGTAGATGGCCTTACGCGGGCAGGCCGCCAGGCAGGCGGGATAGGTACAGTGGTTGCAGATTCGCGCCAGATAAAAGAACCAGGTCTTATGCACGGGCAGCTCTACCCCGGTTTGGTCGAATTGGTTGGGCACCCCTTTCTTGCCGACTGGGTTGTCTTCATAGATGTTCGGAAAGTTCCACTCCTCATCGGTGGGGAGATAACCCAGCACACGTGAGCTCCCTGGTTTAAGCATCTTCCTGGCTTCAAAAATGGTTTGTCCGTCAAAACGTCCGTAGGGGGCTTTTGAATTCCCTGCGGGCTTGTCTGTCCATCGTTGCCCATCGGGGTCGGCCTCTTCGAGAAGCTTAAGGATCTTCATGTCCCAGAACTGGGGATAACCCCCATAGGGTTTCGTCTCGACATTGGCCCACCACATGTGCTCCTGACCCTTGCTGAATGTCCATGTGGACTTGCATGCCATGGTGCACGTCTGGCAGGCGATGCAGCGGTTGATATTAAAGACAAAGGCGAACTGCCGCTTCGGATATGCAGCCTCAAAGGGGTAGTCCATCTTGCGGCCGAGATGCCAGTTATAGACCTGACTCATCTTTCAGTCTCCTTTCCACCGTCACGATCAACAAAACGTACGCCACCCCAGGCGCCGATACATTCCTCGATGATGGCTTGGACCGCCTTTTCGCCCAGGGTCCGATAGGCGTCGTGGGCGGCGGTGTAGAACGGATTTTTGAATAGGCCCAGGAGGCGATTCCCGTCGTAGCCCATGCGTGCATATTCTTCAGCGAAGACATATGCCATCTCGCGGGTCGCCTCTGCGCTGCCTGGCAGGACAACGCCTACCAAGACGTTTGGATCTGTCGGATCAGGTTGGTTATAGGGCATCGCATTTCTCCATGAGATTTACTTTTTGACTTTTGTCAGCTCGCCGGTGAGATAGCGCTTCATAAAATCACTCTCGTTGTCTGGCGTGAAACCGGTCGTTGCCGGCTTCCACATCCCCATACCGCCCATGCCGCCGTCCTCGGCCTTGGAAACGCGCACCAGGGTCTCCTTCGGAACGGTATTGATGGCGTGGTTGTCCGATTCACCTCCGAAGAGGAACCCCATACCAACCTTTTTCTTTTGGAACAGGCTGTCCGTCTGATGC
>JACZXR010000129.1 GCA_022571535.1 Deltaproteobacteria bacterium
AGAGATTTAACCAGGCTAGGCGATTTGGAATTTGAAACTGAATCAAGTTCTATCGAACACGGGGTTTGAATCCCCGTGTTCGACCAAAGGGGAGAGCTGCCGCTTCTCCCCTTTGGAAACCCCATCGGCTTTGTGCCCGCCTCAAGAGGCGGGATTTACATTGAATCAACCGCAAGGCCCAATGTGCCCTTTCGCCTGAACGTGCATGTCGACCCTCCGAAAGGGTCTCCTTCCCTTAGCATCTCGCCTACCCATCCGATGGCATCGATGACCCAGGAATAACTCTCCTCACCATCCCCATCGGCCACCTACCGGCGTCTGATCCAACAAGTAATTTATGAAACGGCCCAAAGGGAAAATGTAGTCATCGTCGCACATGCTGCCGGCTTTCACCTGGCAGGGATGAAAGGACTGCTTCGCGTCTTCGTTACCGCTTCGACAGATGTACGTGTTGAGCGGTTACGGCAAGTGGCAAAGATCGATGCTCAAGATGCAAACAAAGCAATCGAAAAGGACGACAACGAGCGCCAAGCCTATCTCAGAAGATTTTATGACATCCGGCAAGACCTGCCAACACACTATGATCTGGTCGTGAACACAGATGTGATTACCACTTCTGTAGCTACGCGACTAATCGTTTCAGCAGCAAAGAGCTAGCGCATCGCTTTTCTGCCCTTGAACTGATCCACCGTCGTCAAGACGCCTTCTGGGATCGGTCTATTGTTGCTCTGGGACCGAATGAGGGTGATGATGCGAGGTGTTTTGGACTCTAGAAATATCTCACGCGCGGCCGATATAACTTCTTCTTTCTTCAGGCCCTTGACGACCTTGACCAACTGTCTCTTGAATTCGAAATTGCCTTTTTCCTGGGTAGCATAGTAATAGAGATTGCCTGTAACTTCGGCGATGCTGTCCCCTTTCTTTTCAAGAGATACAATGAGACCTTTTCGGTGCCGTTCGAATTCGTCATCTGTGAGTTTATCGAATATTTTTTTAGTACGGCTCATCCATGCCTCTACCCGTGCCTTGAGCTCGAAAGGATCGTAAGTCGCTGACTGGATGACCAACCTGAAAAACAACCGGTCTTCAATCCTGTTGTTATAACTCCAGACGATGTAGCCCAATTGCTGGTTGGTCCGCAACTGAGTATAGAAATCGGTCTCAACGATAGAGGCTACCAGGGAAGCCTTGGCATGGTTGGTAAAATCCATCTCACCGATCTGCAATCCGTATAGAAGGGCGTTATTGTTATCGTCGACTTTCTTGGAGAGCAGGACAATCTCACCAGTATCCAGGACTTCAACCTCCTCCCGATAACGTTCTTCCACAGGTAGAGGTCTGCTCTTGATCTCGGCAAGCAAAACCTCCAGGCTTTGGCGAACCTTGTCTTCCGTCCAGTTGCCGTGGGCCACGCCGGTAATAAATACATTCTCATACAACCTTTTCACATATTCCTTCAGATCGTCGAGCGTTACGGATTTGAGTCCTTCGATCAGCCTTTCCTCACTATATTGTTTTACAAGCCAAAGCCTCCGGTTGAAGTACCCGGCCCTGGAATACGCCTGAGATAGTCTCCTGTTTTCAACTGCACGGATTAGTGCTCTCTTGAGGTCGTTAAACTTCTGTTCGTCTATGCTTATCTTGGTTAGATTTTTTGCTACGAGATGCAGAAGGTCCGAAATCCTTTCCGAATAGCCTCCTATGGACAGGGTCACCCCCTTCTTTTCGATTCCCAGGTGATACGACAGACCAGCCATTTGAATAGGGTAAACCACTTCATTCAGTCCCTCACGCACAGCGGCAATATAAAGACGGGATCTTGCTAGATTTTCTACCGTGTCGTAAACACGAGGGGTCTCGATCAATAGTTTCATCAGGACCTTCGGCTGGTTAAAACGGTTGTCAAATTTGAACCAGACCTTGACCATATCGTCATCCCGGACCAGTCCGGGTTCTTCTTCAAGCAGGGACAGATTACTAGGGATAAAATCGTTTCTTTTTGGGTATTGTATTTCTTTTACCCTGGGGGGATGACGCAATTTCTCAAACGGGGCCCCTCCCACTTCAGTTACGGAATATTCAGTTCCATAAAATTTCTCTGTTCGGTCAGTTTCAACAGACTGGGCCTGTAAAACTGCAAGCATATTGTCCGGTCTGAGGGTGCCAAGAATTGCCCTGTATGCCTTGGGCTCGTACTTCCGGTAGAGATACGGAAGTGTTTCTACATCTTTCAGTGCGTAGTTTTGCATCCGGGCGGCTCTGGAAGCCACAAATCCCATCCCCTCTTCGGGGTCTTTCCAATCAAAGTCAATCCGGGCCATGGTCTGAATTTCTCTGAAGGTGTATTCTTCAAATCCACGTTCCCTCAGCAGGTCTATATAAGAGAAGATCAATTCCAGCACCCTTTCATATTCCCTCTCACCTTTTTTCGTCAGTTGAACGGAGATATCAAATGAGGAAATATTGAGGTGACTGTACCCTCCCCCCGCAGACAACCCCAGGGCAAGACCCTCCCCCTTCAACTTTGAAAGGAGCGAGCCCTTACCCTCATGTCCCAAGACTGACCCCACGATATCGGCCGGTTTACTGTCGAGATAGTCGTAAAGCCTGATCGTAGGGAACTCCAAAGTCAAACTGCGGATATCCTTGATTGCCTTGATCTTCATGAGCCGGTATTGGTTCTTAAGGGGCTTGCGGTAATCCGGATCGATCGGTGGCATCTCCGTTGGGTGGTCGGGAATATCCCCAAAGTACTTTTTGACGATCTCCTCCTGTACCCTGAGCGAGAATTTTGAGAGCATGGCCAGTTTCATCCGGGAGGCACCATAGTACTTATTGTAGAAATCCAGCAGAGCCGCCCGGTTGTCACCGGCCAGGGTCTCTTTGTTCCCCGTGCCAAACTTCCTTATCGGGTGTCCTTCTTCGGAAACCTGGTTGATGGCGTGACTGGCACGCCATCCGTCACGAAGCCTGTTCTTTTCATGCTCGCTGTCAACCGCGCTAACTTCCCGCTCAGCGTATTGTTCGTCAAAGAGAGGTTCCTTGAAAAATTGGCTAAATCGATCGAGAGCACCTTCAAATGCCCCGTGGGAAACCTGGAAAAAGTAGTTGGTGACAACTGAACCCGTGTAAGCGTTGTCCGCACCGGAGTTCTCTGCCAGGTATTTTTCAAAGCTACCCACATCTGGATATTTCTTCGACATACCCAGAAACAGCATATGCTCCAAGTAGTGGGCCAACCCCATCTTCGTCCAAGGGTCATAGAGGGCCCCTACGCCAACGGAAAGGGCCGCAGCGCTTCGGTGCACTTCCGGGTCGGTCATAAGGAGCACCTCCAACCCGTTCTTCAAGACGAGGGTCTTGGTTTCTCGTATCCGGGCTTCCGCAACATGCCATTGAAAAAGAAAGAGGACAGTAAAAAGAATTAGGTAAAACACAAGGTTTTTACAAAAGCGCAAGGAGCACCTCCAAAATTCTAAAATCAAGTTATATCGAACACGGGGTTTGAATCCCCGTGTTCGACCAAAGGGGAGAGCCGCCGCTTCTCCCCTTTGGAAACCCCATCGGCTTTGTGCCCGCCTCAAGAGGCGGGATTTACATTAAATCAAATCGTTCAAACCTTAATGCTTCCTAGCTTATTTTACACTAATCGGTTGCCGTTTATTAGCCAGGCAAGGGTAATAGCTCGTGCATGGACTGAATGCACCGCCTGCTTCATCGTTGCCATTCTAAACGTTCTCATGGCAAGAGAGAATATCACTACAAAAAGCACGAAGGACACAAAGTGAAATCAGATTGTGGAATTCTTCGTGATCTTCGTGTACTTCGTGGTAGACAAGTTTTATAACGTGTTACAGGAACCGATCCTCCCGCTGAAGGGCCGGCCCCCTCGGCTATCAAGTTATATCGACCACGGGGTTTGAACCCCGTGGTCAACCAAAGGGAAGAACTACCGCTTCTCCCCTTTGGAAACCCCATCGGTTTTGTACCCGCGGCAAGCCGCGGGGTTACCCAATAATAAAGGTCAAAATTGCGGTCAGGCAAACCTATTTGCCCTTTTCGATATCTTTCCTTTTCTCAAGCGCCGACGATGAGCGCATCAAGGTCAAGAGCTTTACCTAATTTCCCGTGGAATACACAGAAGACGCAGGTATTGTCCTGGTCTCCAAATGGGCCATGTCATTGACCCGATGAACGATTGCCTTACCCTTTTGAAGGACCACCTCTCCCAGACAATTACCATAGAGAGCGTCGGGGGTCGCATCTGGAGTCAGGGCCGGTACTGTACTTTTATGTCGTTCATAGTGACACCAGGCTGACACCGGTGCTAAATATCAGATGGTGACATCATCTTTTTCCTCTTCACGAAACCACTCACGAGGCCTCGCCGCCTTTTGCCGCTGACGTAAAGACGGCGATGAGGCTAAAACCTGCGGTTATGAGGAAGGTTGTGTTTAGCGCGGCGACAAATCCTGCCGGATTTTCCGTCGTGGGACTTACTCCCGAAAGCCCCGTATGAATCTCAAAGGCCGTCGTCATCAAGAGACCGCCAAGGGCCACCCCTAGGACATTGCCAAATCCAAAGGTTACGTGGTTTACCGCAGAGGCAACGCCTCGGTGCTCCTTGGATATCTTGCCGATCATGGCTACTGCGATGGCAGGGTTAAAGATTCCATTGGTAATTGCCCCCAAGACGATGAGGAACGTTGGGAGCAACCAGTGAGAACCCGGTTGCAAAAAACCGCCGACCAGAAGGGAGAGGACCAAAAACGCAACACCGATACTTGCGGGCAAACGTGGGCCAAACCGGTCACTCAAATGACCGCCGAGGAGCGAGAGTGCTATGGTCACGATGGGTGGGGCCATAAACAGGACTCCGATAAAGGAGGGGGAAAGGTGAAGAATGTTTTGCAGGTAAAATGGTAGAAGGAACGTGGTGAGGGAATAACACATGGTTACGATGAGAAGGCTGATGGTACTCAAGGTAAACCATCGGAGTTTGAACAGAGCGAGGTTGACAATCGGGCTTTTAGACCTTGACTCGTGGGCGATCAGTCCTGCAAGAGAGCCCATGAAAAGAACCGCCATTGCGATCTTTGTTTCTATCCCCATGATATCGAGCGTGCGGCGGTCAAGAACCAAGACCAGCGTGGACGTCGTTGTAAAAAGCAGGATAGCTCCAAGGTAGTCTATTGAGTGGTGGAGGGATGGTATCGTACGGCGTTTCAAGTTTCCCAGAGTCAGCAAGGCTCCTAAGAGACCAATAGGGACGAGAAAGAAAAAAGCCCAACGCCAGCTCAGGTAATCGATCATCAATCCGCCCATGGTAGGGCCTAAGAGAAACCCAACATGATGGGCCGTGGTCATGTAGCCCTGGGCCCTACCTCCGAGCTCACCGGGCACGGCCTCCGCGGCCAATGCCCGGCTTGAGGTCTGAATCATCGCCCCGCCTACTCCCTGAAAAAAGCGAAACAAGATAAGCTGGAAGACGTTCTGAGACAGACCGCAAAAAAGAGAACTTAAGGAAAACACCACAAACCCCAGCGCAAATATTTTCTCTCTTCCCCAGAGATCAGCGATCCGGCCGAAGATCATAGAGAGCCCGATATTTGAGAGCTGGAAAGCAAGCAGCGCCCAGGAAATCCCGATCAGGTCGGTTCCCAGACTGTTGGCCATTGTAGGCATGGAGATGATGAAAATCCTGGAGGCCGTTCCTGAAAAAAAGGTTCCCAACAGGGCCGTGGCCAGTAGGAGGTAATTGACACGGGGGTCCACTCTGACGTTCTTTCTTTTTTCTAGTGAATTTTGATCAGCCGACTAAGATAGCGCCGAAACCGCCGCCCGGCAAATTGTGCAGAGTTTGGTGGCCGTGTACAGGTGATCAGTCATGAGTATTGTGAAAGGCGAAACCTCCAGGAAGTGTCCGGCGCAGGGCTTTACCCCGTACCACAGAACGCCCCGTGCGTAAGCGCGGGGATGAATGTTCCGACCTCCCTGCAAGGGCAGCGCCCCAAAGCCACGGACGTAAGTCCGTGGTACGGGGTTTACCTCGGCCCCGGTGAATGGGCTCGGATCGACAATGCCGGGAGTGCGACCCTCAAGGTGTTTCATCTCGTTGTTCCGCCTTCCTAGCCTCTTTTAAATTTCGTTCTCACCTTGTTTCACTCCTTCATTCAGACCGCGAAGGACCTTTTCGGCAGTGATGGGTAAGTCGCGAATCCGCACACCCGTCGCGTCGCAAACTGCATTGGCTATAGTAGCCGCTACCGGTACCAGTGGAGGTTCGCCAAGCGCCTTGGCGCCGTAGGGCCCGAAGGGGTCGTCCCGCTCGATCAGGACAGGCTCGATACTTGGGAGATCGGCCAGGGTCGGAAACTTGAAGTCCTGAAGGTTGAGCGCCAGCGGAGCTCCGCTTTCCAAGTCAAGCGGAATATCCTCCATAAGGGCATAGCCGAGCCCCTGGACTACGCCGCCCACAATCTGTCCCCGCGCGGTCTCCGGGTTGATGACGCGCCCGGAGTCGTGCACCGCTATGTAGCGCAGCACCCGGATCACCCCGCTTTCCGGATCCACTTCCAGCTCGGCGAAATGGGCCGCAAAGGAGTTGATGATGTGCGTCTTGCTGCCGGCACGCACACTGGCAAAGGCAAAAATGGAAAGCGGCACGCCTCCCCCGATCACACAGTCACGGAACTCCATGGCGCGTTTGCGGTTGAGCAGGAAATCCTCATCAATCACAACGATCCCCATACCCGGCTCCAATTCCTGGTATCGCATGATCACTTTATAAAGGTCGCGGCCCGTGGGCAGCAATTTGATGTGGCGTCGTTTGAAAAAGTACGACGTACAACAGAAATC